>CAZDYX010000267.1:0-5395 GCA_964509775.1 uncultured Desulfobulbia bacterium
TAAAGGACCTAATATCCGTGAAACCCGAATTTCCGTTCAGGCACTAACTAAAACAGGCCTTTAATTTTCCTTATAAGCAAATGTATGTCTATACACCTCGGTACTACTGCATTAGCGGAGATATTCTGTATGTCGTTATTGCTGGAGTCAGTAGTAATTGCCTCAATAAGTGAGGCTACCTTTATCATGCTGAATTCATCGGTATTATTAATAAACTTTTCCGTATTCATGGCGTCGATTTCACATCCTGCCGTATCGAGCAGGACAAGATGAGGTTTGAAGATCATTATCTTCATTTTAACGCTCGGTCCATAGGCGATATAATCAATAATACAATTTACTTCTTTTCTGATTTGCTCCAGGAACCGAAAGAAAAATTGAACGAATAAGTCATTAACCATTTCACTTGAAAAAACAAAAAGGATTTTTTTTGCCTTGAAGGGGATAATTGATTCCGGAAGCGGCATATTGTGTTGGAGAAGAAAATCTATAAGCTTTTCTCTTTCGATTTTTTCCCGGTTTCCTTCATGCTGGAGCGCCTTCAGACCTTTTTTTTTGATCCATCGATGCACCCGGTTGATCGAAACGCCACAGATTGATGCCACCTGTTCAATATTGAGAATTTCTCCGGTCATTCCCCTGCGCTCTCCATCTCTCTACCTGTATTGTGTTTATGCAGGGTAAAAAAAACAGTTATTTATCATCTCATTGGCCCAAGTTTAAGTGGATCAGTTAACATGTCTGTTTAAGCAAAAAAGATGCCCGTAATTGCAACTTGGCCATAAACACGGGATATGAGGTGTGACCTGCAAATTGACGGAACGGGATGTGTATATTTTTCGTGACACTTTTTCCCTAAACTGATAATAACCAGTTGTTATGATGTAAATTTGAATGGTTGTATAGATTTGGTGAAATTATGAAAATGTATGTGTACTTGATGTGAGTCCGGAAGAAGGGGGGATAATTTTGACGAAAAATGGATGGCGGTCGACAGAACCGAACGAACGATTGATCGAAGTTCTGGAGAAACAGAAACGCGAGCTCGTTGTTCGAGTATTGCGGAAACACGAGGAGATCCAGAGGGAGAAGGATTTCACGGATAGGCTCATAGCCAATCTTTCGGATCTTTTTTTCGTCGTTGACGAAAAGTTTGCCATTGTCAAGGCAAACGAGGGGTTCTGCCGTTCACTTGGCGTGCCTCTTAGCAAGGTGACGGAGTTGCACTTAAGCCGGCTCATGACTAACGAGGGCTTGGAGGCCATGCAAGAGCTCTTAAAAAAAGGCGAATTCAAGGATTTCGAGACTGACATCAGGACCTGGGCCGGCGATCTGATCCGGGTCAGCTTGAACAGTTTTTCTTTTACCACCGATTCCGGGCGTATCTTGCACATGATGATCGCAAGTGACAAAAGCGATGCGTATAAGATGATGCTTCGGATTCGCGAGGCTCAGGAGCAACTTATCCATTCAGGCCGTTTGGCGAGTCTTGGGGAAATGGCCGCGGGTATCGGCCACGAACTGACCCAACCTCTTAATGCCATTCTTCTCTTCGCCCGCAATTGTACCACGCTTCTCGATGACCCCGAAAGGAACAAGGAGTTGTTACGGGAAAATCTGTCGATCATTATCGACCGGGTCAACAAGGCATCATCAATCATCAAGAGTCTCAAGATTTTCGCCCGTAAGGTAGATGAAGAGATTTATCCCATTGATGTCAATAATATTTTAACCAATATCCTCAGATTTCTTGAGTCGCAGCTCAAGCTTTCGGATATCGAGGTGCACCTTTATCTCGATCGCGACCTTCCTCTTGTCCTCGGTCATGAGGTGCGGCTGGAACAGGTCTTTCTGAACATTATCCAGAATGCGGTGCAAGCCATGGGCGACATGGAGTTTCCCAATCTGGAGATCAGGACCTTCGCCGCCAAGGGTATTGAGACCGAGAGCCTCTCGGAAAAGAAGTATGTGGTTACCACTATCCGGGATAATGGGGCGGGAATGACGTCCGAGGTCCAGGCCAGAATATTTGACCCCTTTTTCACTACCCGTGATGTGGGGATGGGGATGGGACTGGGGCTTTCCATAGTTGACCGTATCGTCCTGAGCCTGTCCGGTTTTATCAAGGTGGAGAGCACCCTTGGGCAGGGTTCCAGTTTTTCCGTATATCTTCCGGTCCACGATGAGGAGGGTTATGAATAAACACGTTACTATGGAAAAAAATCGGATCTTGGTGGTGGACGATGATGTCTACCTGCTTGCGGCAATCCGTCAGACATTAATGATGCACGGTTATGATGTGCATACCTCCGACAAACCGCACGTTGCCGTGACCATGGTTCCGGGGAGTAACTATCTGGCCGTGATGGCTGATATCAAGATGCCCCGCATGGATGGAATGGAACTCCTTAAACAAATCAAGGAAATAGATCGAGACCTGCCGGTGATCATCATCACCGGGCATGCCGATGTGGCAATGGCGGTGCTTGCCATGAAGAGCGGGGCCTATGATTTTCTGGAAAAGCCGGTGGACGAGGATGTGATGATCGCCTCGCTTTCGAGGGCGGTTGAGCGGCAACGGCTGGTCCTCGAAAACCGCAATCTAAGCAGGCGGCTGGAACAGGTCCGGGCAGGCCGCATCCGCTCTCATGGACTTTTAGGGCAGCACCCCTCGATACTGCTTCTTTTTAATAAGATCGAACTGGTTGCAGAGGAAAACGATACGGTTCTTGTAACCGGCGAAACCGGAACGGGCAAGGAGTTGGTGGCAAGGGCGATCCACGATCTTTCGCAGCGTCGCGACCAGCCGTTTGTCGCGGTCAACATGGGGGCCATCCCCGGCGAAATGTTGGAGGCCGAACTCTTTGGCTATGTCAAGGGCGCCTTTACCGGTGCAGTCCATAACAAGGTCGGCAAGTTCGAATATGCGGGCGAGGGCACCTTGTTCTTGGATGAGATCTGCAGCATGCCGGTAAATCTCCAGGCAAAATTGCTTCGGGTCCTGGAGGAAAAAACAGTAACTCCGCTCGGCAGCAATAGTGCCGTACCAATTCGTACCCGGATTGTCACTGCGACCAACAGGGATCTTGCTCAGGAAATCAAGAAAGGGACCTTCCGGCAGGATCTCTTTTTCCGGTTGAATGTGCTGCCGCTTGAAATCCCGCCTCTCCGCGAACGTCGGTCTGACATCCCTCTACTCGCCGATTATTTCCGCGAAGATTACTGCCGGGATCGAAAAGTGGAGGTTAGGCCCTTTGACCGGCAAATGCTTGATGAAATGAGTCAGCGGGAGTGGGTCGGCAATGTCCGAGAACTGCGCAATTATGTTCGTAGGCTTTGTATTTACAGCGCGGCCGGGGAGCAATCCCCAGAGGATGATGGGGAAAGGCAGGTGGAAAAAGGGCTAGCTTGCGGGCTCAAACTCAAGGGTATGGTGGAAAGGGTCGAGGAACAATACATCGTGAAGACTATGGCCAAATGCCGTGGCAACATGGTTCAGGTGCATCAGGCCTTGGGGATTTCCCGTAAATGCCTTTATGACAAGATGAGTAAGTATGGGCTCGATATTCGTTCTTTTCGTCAAGAGCAGGAACAGGGGTAAAAGGCATGGAAAAATATTTTGTAACTACTCAGGTTGGTTAGGTTGTTTAGACTGTAGTCTGTTAGGACTGCGCAAAGAACAAATCAAGAACCCTCCCCCCTATCCACCTAAACACCTACAGACTGCTCAGGGTAGTTACCGTGAAAATAGAATTCAGGATTCAGGAGTCAGGATTCAGAATTCAGAATTCGCCCTGACCTGCCCATCTTGTCTTTACTTCTGTATTCTGGCTTCTGAATCCTGACTTCTGAATTGGAAATTCTTCGGCTTGACTTAGCAATTCAGAGAGGGTATGAAATGCTTATGAAAATACCGGAGGTCGGGCAGCCGTTTTTCAGGTGAAAAACGGCTTTTTTCTCTGGCGGCCGGGTCAGGAAGAACCCAAACGCAAAAAACTTGTAACTACTCAGGTTGATAGTCTGTAGGTGTTAAGGTGAATAGGTAAAGAATAAAAATTCGAAATTACGCTAAGTTCAGAGCATTTGAACTTGCTGATGAGATCCTGTTCGTATCTGATACCTTCGTTGCTCTGCCCCTAACAGACTACAGACTAAACAACCTGAGTAGTTACGAAAACTTACGGAAGTGGCAATGGGCGGCGCAACTCGAAACGCAAATAACGGTGCAAAAAGGCTTGGCGTCCTGATTGGCGGTTCAGGACTGATCGGGGGCTACCTGATGCACTATTTTAAAACCAAGACCATCAATGACATCGAAATCCGCTCCCCAAACAGCAAGAAACTGAGCTTGAGGGTGCCGGAAGACATCATCGGCTATCTAAAAAAACACCGGCCCGATTTCATCATCAACAGCGCCATCGCCACCATCAACGCCGACGCCCATATGACCTATGAGGTGAATTATCTGGGCAGCGTCTATCTGGCCCGGGTCGCCCTGGCCATGAAGATTCCCTATATCCATATCAGCTCCGCCGCCACCCTGCCGCATGGCGAAGATCTAACCGAAGACGATCACCTGCCCCTTGACCGCCATCTTTCCAACTATGCCAAGTCAAAGCTGATGACCGAAATGACCCTGCGGCATATGCATGAACAGCAGGGACTCGATTACACCATGATCCGGCTGGGAGTGGTGTACGGGCAGCATGACCACAAGATCCAGGGGATTCACCGGCTGTTGTTCTCGGTGGTGGACCATGCCATGCCCTTCATGCTGACCAAGAAAGGGGTGAGGCACTCCTACACCAACGCCAACAAGATTCCCTATTTTGTGCATCACCTCCTGGAACACCGGGACGAATTCGCCGGCCAGCTTTATCATTTTGTCGATCCGGAGCCGGTGGAGCTGGCCAAACTCATTCTGACCGTCAAGTCCTACATGCACATCAATACCCCAAAGGAAGTGTATATTCCCTTTACGGTCGCCAGATTGGGAAAAATCGGCATGGAATGGATCATCAAGGTCTTAAGCAGGATCGGGGTGAAGGCCCAGGTGCCGGCGGAATTACTTTTTCTGGAAAATTTTTACAAGACCCAGACGCTTTCCTCCGACAAACTGCAACGCTCAAGCTTTGTTGACCCGCACCCTGATGCTACCATATTTACGGAGCTTCCCTCCCTCATTGATTACTATCTTGGCCGCTGGGAGCATTTGAACCTGCTCACCATCTATGAAAACAAGGATTTTATCTGCCCGCACAACATGTCGGCAGAATTCCTCACCGCCCCCAAGTCCCTTCTCGAAAAAACCCAGAAAGAGGCGCTTGCACCCCTCGGTGATTAGTGACTTACGGATTATCTTGTTCGAAAAAAACAAAGAAGTGTTTGGCAACAC
>CAZDYX010000268.1:0-5392 GCA_964509775.1 uncultured Desulfobulbia bacterium
CACCGGGTCCAAAAACCGGGCAACGAATCTGGGTGATTTTGGCCCTTTTTGGACGTCCTACATCAAGCACTGCCGCCGCGTTCACCGAGACGCCGTCGGCATTGTAGGCATAAACCCTGGCGGTCTGGGAAGTGCCGTCGGCAAGATCACTCACGTGCACATTCATGTTGGCGGTGGCGAGCACTGTTGCGTCTGCATCGGAGCGCAGGCCCAACACATCGTACCGGCCGTTGTCATTCTGCACCCGCACCGTTGGGCTGGCCAATACTCCATTTTGCAGGATATGGGTAACATCTGTCGGGCTGGCCTCGTCCGCGGTTTCCTTGCTAAGGCCGAGGCACAGAGAGGCTATTTTAAGGATATCGGTGTGGTTGTCGCAGGCATCGCCAATCCCGTCGGCGTCAAGGTCCACCTGGGTGCTGTTATACGTATTCGGACAATTGTCATCGCTATCGATGATGCCATCGTTGTCGCTGTCCACATCCACCAGAATCAGATCTTGGCGGAGCGCGGTATTGGTATTCCCAAGGGAATCGATTACCGTGAGACTCATGGAAGGGAACCCCGGGTCGGCATAGGTATAGGTGGGATTACGTTCAGTCGAGTCGATAACGCCATCGTTGTCGAGATCCCATCGCCAGCTCACTATCGTCTCGCCGGCGGCTGGGATGGATTGGTCGGTAAAGCTTACCCTTAGTGGCGCTAGGCCTTTGGTCGGCATTACTGAGAACCAGGCAAAGGCCTCTTCACTGTAACGTGCATACCAAAAATAGTTGCAGGTGTTGAGCGAGGATTGTGCACAGCCTAGCCACGACCGCGAAGCCATATCGATTTCATCCGGCGCATGGTGATTGTAATAGCTCCACCTGGCTGAAAAGGTTTCAAGAGCTCCATAGCCATCGGGCGCCGAGGCTACTCTGACCGGATCATTGAAATTCTCTTGGGCCCAGAAATCCGTGTCCGTGGTCCAGACGGTGAATGGCACCTCATCCCTCAATACCAGCAAGGCATTGACAGCGGCCCGCTGCCTTGAATCGATTAGCTGCCAGCCCTGTGACCATGGCTGTCTGGCATCGTGAAGATACTGCCCATAACTTCCCCCAGCCCCATTGACACCCATCCGCACATCGCCATTTCGATGAATAACAAAGGAGAGCCCGTCGAAGCCGAACTCCTGCAGCTCAAAGGAGGTCGGATCATTGGCGTTACCCTTGAACATCCGGTTTGAGGCCATGACATAGGGGATATTGTCCGGCCCGATGGCAATCTCAACCTTCATATCGGCTAGCTGGTCCCCGGGCGGAATCAGATTTAAGGAATGCCAGGAGCCGCCAACCCGATTTGCATAATAAAGGGTCTTGTAGTAACTCCCCTCGTACTGTTCATAGCCTTGAAACAGTGCATGCGGCACATCATTGGCATCGACGGCAAGGGAGCAACGGCCATCCGACGGGCCGGCCTTCGTGCCGATCACTGTCCGGCCTTCCCAGGAATGATCGCCATTGGCGCTGTCCAGGGTATTGAACTTTATTATCTCTGCTACGGCCGGTTGCGGCTTCCGTGGACTGCGTTGGCGAGAAAAAAGGTCCTCAACATACCACGGTTACGTCTCCGGGCCTTTTTCCCCGCCGCCTTGCCAACGAAACCCTTGCTCGGCCTCACGACGGGATAATTTTGAGATAAGCTACAGGTCCCATTTTTTCAAGGCAGGGGCTACTTTTTCTTGGCCACCGCCCGTTTTGATGCCTTGAGGGGATTAACCTTTACTTTAGTGGTGATGCTTTCGGATTTTGCGTGGGTGGCAAAATTACAAAGTCCCAGTCGCCACTTGGCAGTGGGGTCTGCGTAGGTTTTACAGTATCTCGCTGCCTCCACCTCGACAATCCGGTCACAGCCCTCACATTTTTCCACAATAGACTTAAAGGTACCGTTGGTAAACATGCTTACTTCCTGCATGGGATCCATTCTCCTTACAATAAATTTTTTCTAAAAATTTCTTTCATACGAGATTCAGGTACCGTTGTCAATCATAAAATCTCGACGAGATGATTACGGTATTGCTATTGTTTTCCGGCCTCGCTTACGATACAATCATAATAGTTTCGCAATAAATCGAAAAGGTTAATGGATTCGCTGCTGACAATCATTTCTTAAAACTGTTGCTTTTTCGTTGTTGAGCGACAGCCTCAATTATTACCTCAGGAGAGAAATTCATGCCGATATACGTCTGGAAGGGAAAAAACTCTTATGGTGAAAAAAGAAGCGGCAAGATTGAGGCAGCGGATGAAAGGGTGGTTCTTGCCTATCTGAAAAAATTACGTATTACCCCATCCAAGCTTCAAGAGGCCCCAAAAGACCTTTTTGAAAATGTTGCCTTCATGCAGCAGAAGGTAACGGGCAAGGACCTAGTCATTTTTACCCGCCAACTTTCCACCATGATTGATGCAGGACTTCCCCTGGTGCAGAGTCTGGAGATTCTCGGCAACCAACAAGATAATCGTACCTTCAAGAAAATACTTAGTGAAATCCGGACGGATGTGGAGACCGGCTCCACATTTGCCGATGCCATGAAAAAACACCCCAATGTCTTTGACAACTTATTTTGTAATATGATTGAGGCTGGCGAGCTCGGCGGTATTCTTGATACCATACTCTCCCGACTGGCTGTATTTATGGAAAAAAACATGAAGTTAAAAAAACGGGTCAAAGGGGCATTGACCTATCCAGTCATATGCCTTTGCATCGCCATAGTTATTCTGGCGGTCATACTCATCTTCGTAGTGCCGGTTTTTGAACGAATGTTTGCCGATTTTGGTGCCTCATTACCGGCTCCGACCCAGATAGTTGTGGCGATGAGCAATTTTGTCAAAAAATATTTTCTTCTTATTATCGGAGTCATGGTGGCGGCGGTGTTCGCCGTGAAAAAGGCATATAAGACCGAGAAGGGAAAGATGAAGCTCGATGCCCTGCTCCTCAATCTTCCGGTCTTCGGCCCCCTTATCCGCAAGGTTGCAGTGGCCAAATTCAGCAGAACCTTGGGGACCATGCTGCAAAGCGGCGTGCCGATCCTGGAGGCCTTAAGTGTGGTGGCCCGCACCGCCGGCAACAAGGTCATAGAAACCGCGGTATTTAGGGTGGCAGACAGCATCAGCGAGGGGCGACCTATTGTTGAGCCTCTTGAGGAGACCGGCGTTTTCCCTGGCATGGTGGTCCAGATGATCAATGTGGGCGAGTCCACAGGTACGCTTGACGCCATGCTGGCAAAGATTGCCGACTTTTTTGATGACGAGGTGGATCAGGCGGTTGAGAATCTTACCGCCATGATTGAACCATTTATGATGGTCTTTTTGGGCGGCATGATCGGCGGAATGGTGGTGGCCATGTATCTTCCCATCTTCAAGATGGGAAGTGTGGTTGGGTAGTTGTCGAATAATTTTGTTTAAGCCCGGATTCCGTTTGTTAGGGATGACGGAGGATTTACTTTCTTGGCCTTGATCATCGGTTCTCCGCTGACCGAATCAATGATCAGGGCCCAATTCTTTTATGTGGACATATACTTTTTGGAGGGGTTAAATGACTGAAATTGTAGCTGTATTAGGACGGGAGATTCTTGATTCGCGGGGCAATCCCACGGTGGAAGTGGAAGTGGCCTTGGAGTCAGGGGCGTTTGGAAGGGCCTGCGTGCCATCGGGCGCCTCCACCGGTAAAAGAGAGGCCCTTGAGCTTCGAGACAAGGGACAAAAAAGATATCTCGGCAAAGGCGTGAAAAAGGCCGTCGCCAATGTGAATGAAATCATCGGTCCCCAGATCCTGGGTCTTGACGCTCTCCGTCAGGTCTTCATAGATCAGACCATGATCAAACTCGATGGCACCGCCAACAAAAAAAAGCTGGGGGCGAATGCCATATTGGGGGTTTCCATGGCGGTGGCGAAGGCCTCAGCCAATGAACTCGGATTGCCGCTCTTTATGTATCTGGGTGGGGTTAATGCCAAGACCTTGCCGGTGCCGATGATGAATGTTCTGAATGGTGGAGCCCATGCCGACAACAATGTGGATATCCAGGAGTTCATGGTGGTTCCGGCCGGTGCTTCCTCTTTCAGCGAGGCCTTGCGAATGGGGGTGGAGGTTTTTCATAGCCTTAAAGGGGTCCTGAAAAAGGCCGGGCATCAGACCGCAGTGGGCGACGAGGGTGGGTTTGCCCCGAATCTTCGCTCCAATGAGGAGGCGATGGAATCCCTGCTTGAGGCCATTACCAAGGCCGGTTATGGCCCTGGGAAGGATATTTTTATCGCCCTTGATGTGGCAGCGAGCGAACTCTATCAGGAACAGGAGGGCTGCTACCTTCTGGCTGCAGAAAAAGAGGCTAAGAAGAGTTCGGATGAGCTTATCGCCTTTTATGAGGACTGGGTTAACAGGTATCCGTTGGTCTCCATAGAGGATGGCCTGGCCGAGGGAGACTGGAAGGGCTGGCGAAACCTGACCGATCGGCTCGGGAACAAGATCCAACTTGTGGGTGATGATATATTCGTAACCAACACCGAGATCCTGGCCAAGGGGATCAAAGAAGGAGTGGCCAATGCCATTTTGATCAAGCTCAATCAGATCGGCAGTGTCACCGAGACCATAGATGCGGTGGACATGGCATTAAGGGCCGGATACCGGGCGATCATTTCCCATCGATCAGGAGAGACCGAGGATACCTTCATCGCTGATTTAAGCGTGGCCTTAAATACCGGACAGATCAAGACCGGGGCCCCTTCCCGTACGGATCGGGTAGCAAAATACAACCAACTCTTACGTATTGAAGAAGAGTTGGGGGCTGCCGCCCGTTATGCGGGGAAAAATGCCTTAATACATATTCCTTGACAAAGACTAATAATTTTGATCTGTTATCTATCGTCAAAGTTAACAAGAAGGAGGCGCTTGTTATGACTCTTACCAAGGCGGATCTAGTCCATCGAATCTATTCGACCCATAAAGAGCTCACTAAAAGTGAGGCGGTAGATACGGTCGAGGCCTTGTTGGAACTTATGAAGGATTATCTTGAGAATGGCGAGGATTTACTGATCAGCGGGTTTGGCAAATTCAAGGTCAAGGAAAAGCAGGCAAGACGTGGTCGAAACCCGCAAACCGGCGAAGAATTGATGCTTGCCCCGCGAAGGGTGTTAACATTCCAACCTTCCGGCATATTGCGATCCATGATAAATGGCGGGGGAAAGTGGCAGTTGCCCTCAATCGTTGATGAGTGATCATTTGCGCATTATGATCCCTTAAGTACCAGAAAGGGCCAGTTTCTAGACCGGGAATTGGCCCTTTCTCCGTAACCGTTCACCAGTATCGGTATCGGTATCGAACGGATTGAAATGGCGTTTGGCAATCCATTGAGTTCGGT
>CAZDYX010000269.1:0-5370 GCA_964509775.1 uncultured Desulfobulbia bacterium
GCGATGATAAAGGAAACGATCACTTTCCCTTGCCAGCCCATACGACGGGCCTGGGCCGGATAGCTTACATTATTAAGGATTTTATCCCGAATATAGGTAAAATGTTCTTTAAGGTAGCGGATTTTGGCTTCATCGCGCCCTTTGTCCGGATTCGCTCCGCCTAAACCCGTAGGCGTGCAAAGCGAATCCGGCCAAAAGAAACCCCAACCGGTGCCCGCTTTCGCTGTTCCGGGTTCCGCGTTCCGAGCTATTAGAGGAAAGTTTGTATGTTCTCAATCCGCCGCCCGACACCTGTAACTTGATAGTATAGGAATTTCCTTTTTGGACGCAGATGAACTCGGATCGGCAGAGGGCCGATCGTGCAGATTGTCAGGATATTGAATATAAAGAGCTAATCAAAGATATTTGAAATAATCTGCGGGTATCGGCGAAAATCGGCGTCCTAATTTATAACTTGCAAGGATTTACTTGGATTGGGCAATAAGGGTCATGGCCTCAATGGTCCGATCGATGTCCTCCCGGATAGTGAAGGGCCCGATACTGAAACGGACGCCTCCCTGGGGATAGGTGCCGAGGGTCTCGTGAACCAGGGGCGCACAGTGGAGCCCGACCCGCACGGCAATGCCGAAGTCGGCGTCCAGGATGGCCCCGACGTCGGCCGGATCGATTCCCCGAACATTGACGGTTAAAAGACCGACATGGTCGGTCAGGTTTTGTGCGCAGTACAGGGTGATTCTATCATCCCCGCTCAGGCCATCCCGGAGTCTCGTCAGCAAGGCCATTTCCCGGTCATGGATCGCTTCGAGTCCTTCTACGAGAACGAAATCCAGACCTGCGGTAAGACCGATGATGCCCAGCAGATTGAGGGTCCCGGCCTCCAGGCGGTGGGGGAAGCTCTGGGTATGGACCAGACTTTTTGAATCGACACCGGTACCGCCGAAGCGGGTGGTTTTCAGATCCAGTTTCGGGTCGATCACCAATCCGCCTATACCGGTCGGACCGAGCAGGGACTTGTGACCGGTAAAGGCCAGGGCAGCGATCTTGTCGTCCTGCAAATCGATGGGGATCACCCCGGCGCTCTGGGCGGCATCGATGAGCAAGGGTACGCCATGCTCGGCACAGACGCGCCCTATTTCCGGGACTGGCTGGACCGTCCCCAGGACATTGGAGGCCTGGTTCACAACGACCAGTCTGGTGTTGGGCCGGATGGCCCGGCCGATTTCCAGGGGGTCGATGAAGCCCTGCCCGTCGAAGGGCACCAGATCGAATTCTATGAGGCCCTCCAGGTTCAGATGATAAAGGGGCCGAAGGACGGAGTTATGCTCCAGCCTGGTGGAAACGACGTGGTCCCCGGGTTTGAGGAGCCCCTGAATGGCCAGGTTTAAAGCGTCGGTGGCGTTATTGGCGAATATGACGCGGTCCGGATCAGGGGCCCCGAAAAACCGGGCAAGCTTCTGTCTCGTCTTACGGACCAGTTCCTCAGCCTCGGCCGCCAGGTCATAGCTTCCCCGGCCCGGAGAAACACCCAAACGGGCATAGGTTTCCATCATGGCCGCCAAGACCGAAGGAGGCTTGGGGAAGGTCGTGGCGGCATTGTCGAGGTAGATGAATCGTTCCGGCATATCCATTATGAGGCACAGGACTTCGGGTTCGGCAGACCGGCCACCAGCCGTGCGCCATGCCGGATCCCCCCGGGAAAGAGGCGTTCCAGCTCCATGAGACTCATGTCTGTGCCGGCCTTCAGGTCCCGGTTCAAAGGGGCCCGGCCATTATTGAGGTAGTAGCTGCGCATAAAACGGATAACCCGCCAATGCGCCTCCCCCATCATGGCCAGACCCTTCTCTGCCGCCAGGCACTGGGCAACTTCCTCGGACCAGTCCTCCGCCTTCCACAAAAACCCCTCTCCATCGAAAAGGATTTCTCTCCCGGCCACCAGACGAACCTTCCGGTTCGGCCGCCCTGATCGCTGCCCGGCTCCGTCGTCTTTGGCCATGGGCCTTATTTCCCGGTAGCCAGCCCGGCCTTGATCTTTTCCGGTGTGGCCGGAAGGTTATAGATCCTGACCCCGCAGGCGTTCTTGATCGCGTTAGTCACCGCCGGTGCCGTCGAAACCATGGTCATCTCGCCGATACCCGTGGCCCCCAGGGTCCCTTTGGTTCGAGGAGTTTCCCGGGTAATTACTTCCATGTCGAAGGCGGTTTTCATGGTGGGGAACTTGAAGGTGACCCAGTCTTTGGTCCGGCCATGGACATATTCCTCCCGGAGCGCAAAGCCGACGCCCTGGTCCATACCGCCCTCCAACTGGCCTTCCAGGTTTTGCGGGTGGATAACCGGGCCGGCATCCACCGCCGTGGTGATCTTGATCACCCGCACCTCACCGCTGTCGATATTGACCTCCACTTCAGCCATTTGAATGTTATGGACCTGGGATTCAAAAGATGGACCCTGACCGGTCTTGGGATCGAGGTCGCCCTCCTCGGTCACCTTCTTTTTCCCCATGTATCGGACCGGGTTGTCGGCCTTTTTGAGCCCTTCATAGGTGGCGGCGCCGGCTTCCTTCATGGCTGCTTTCAGTTGGTCGATGGCATTAACCAGGGCGCCGCCGGCCATGTAGGTCATCCGGCTGCCGGCGGACGGGCCGGTTTCCGTGGTCTGATCGGTATTTCTGGTAACCAGACGGACCTTGTTCATGGGCAGATTCAACAGGTGGGCGGCGATCTGGGTCAGCATGGAATCGTTGCCTTCACCCGGGTCGGCCACCGCGGCGTAAATGGTCAGGCCGTCGTCCGGATCCAACTCTACGGCTACCTGGGCCGCGTCTCCGGGCTGGGCAATACTGAAGGAGTGGCAGGCCAAACCAACCCCGCGCTTAATCGGGCCGTCTCTGAAGGCTGCGGCCTCCTTTTTGGCCCGCAGGTAGTGGGGCTGGATGGCCTCGCAAAGCTCCGGGAAAGGCCATTGCTCCACTGTCTTACCGGTGGAAATACTCTGACCGGGTTTCAGGGAGTTCTGGAGGCGGAATTCCAGGGGATCGAGGCCCATCTTATCGGCCAGCATGTCTATGGCCGATTCCAGGGCGAAGGCGACCTGGGGCGGCCCGGCCCCGCGGGCCGCCCCGCCGGCCGGATTATTGGTATAAATCAATCGGGACTGGGCCAGGATGTTGGGGATATGGTAAGACCCGGAGAGCATCTGCAAGGAACGAAGAACGACGACTATCCCTAATATCTGGTAGGCCCCGTTTTCAACGATGAACTCATTGGCAAAGGCGGTCAACTTGCCGTCTTGGTCGGCACCCAATTTGACTTTCATGATGAAAGGATGGCGTTTGGAGGTGAGGACCATCGATTCCGTGAGGCTGGGGATGTAACGGATGGGACGTTTAAAATGGAGGGCCGCAGCCCCGGCAATCCCTTCGGAGGTGACGGCCGCCTTGATACCGAACTGGCCTCCGGAAAAGGCCTCTTCATAACGCATGTTCTCCCATCCCAGGGCCCCCTGCAGAATGGCCATATGGGTATGGATCATGATGCTTCGGCCGATTACCACCAGCAGGGCCTCTTCCCCCTGTCCTTCCAGATAGGCCACACAGGCTTCAGGCTCCAAAGGGGCCTGATGATTCATCTGGGTGGTGAATTCGGCCTCGACCACGGCGGCCGATTCGGCCAGAGCCTTTTCGGCGTCTCCTTTGATCTGAGGTTGACCGTAGCAGAGGTTGGGAAATTCGGCATGAATCTGGACCGCACCGGCCGCCAGCGCTTCGGCCGGGGTCTTCAGGAAGGGCAGGGGATCGTAATCAACTTTTACGGCCGCCGCGGCGCTTTCGGCCTGGGCCCTGGTTTCGGCCGCCACTATGGCGATGGGATCTCCCAGACAGCGCACTTTGTCCTCACAGAGAATGGGCTGATCAGGAAATATCATGGTGAGGCGATTGGTCCCTTTAATGTCTTTGGCCGTCATGACGCCGATCACACCGGGCATCTTTTCGGCTGTCTGAGAATCGATGGATTTGATCACCCCATGATGTTCGGTGCTGCGCACCACGGCCACTTCGATGGCCCCCTGGAGCTTGATGTCGGCCGTAAACTCGGCCTGGCCGCAGGCCTTGAGCATGGCCGACGGCCGGGGGTGGGAGACACCGATCATGCTTCCCTTGGGATCAGGCCGGACCTGATCCGGCGTAATCTCACCCCGGAGGAATCTGCCGGCCAGTTTGACCGCATCAATGATTTTGACGTAACCGGTGCAGCGGCACAAATTGCGGGCCAGGGCCTTTTTGATTTCATCCGTATCCGGGTCGGGATTCTGATCGAGCAGGGACTTGGCCCCCATGATCATGCCCGGAGTGCAGTAGCCGCATTGGATCGCACCGGCCAGGACAAAGGCCTCCTGGATCAGGTGGGGATTGGCCGGTGTGCCCAGGCCTTCCACGGTGATTACTTCAGCGCCTTTCAGATCGGCCACCTTGGTGTGACAGGATCGGATTGCCTTTCCGTTGGCGATGACCGTGCAGGCCCCGCACTGCCCTTTACGATCGCAGGATTGCTTGGCGCCGGTCAGGCGGAGGTCCTCTCTCAATAGATCGAGAAGAACACGATCCGGCTCAATGATAAATTGATGCCCTTTGCCATTAACCTTCAATTGCACTTTTATCATCCCTTATCCTCCTATAGTTTCTGGATTCCAAAATTTCAAATAGCTCTGTTTATGCTTTTTCCACCTGCACGGCACAGGCCTTATATTCCGCGGTGAGACTGACGGGATCGAAGGCCGGATTGGTCAGCCAGTTGGCGTTGCTTTCCCGGAAATGGAAGGCCATCCAGACCATTCCCGGAGGGACCTGTTCCGTTACTTTTGCCCTTACCACCACCTCACCCCGACGAGTCTTCAAACGGACCATCTCGCCGTTTTGGATGCCCAGGGCCTGGGCATCGGATGGAGCCAGGTCAGCGGTTTCTTCACTCATAATCGCATTGAATCCCTTCACACGGCCGGTCCTTGGCCAGTTTGACCTTGCTGATGTTAAAAGGTTTCTTCGCGGCCTGGATCGTTCCCTTGGTCAGAAATTGATGGATCGATAAGGCCGCCGTACGGCCGTCGGCAATGGCCTGGATAACCGTTTGGGGGCCCCGCCAGATATCCCCGCCAAAAAAAAGATCGGGAATGGAGGTTTGGAGGGTTTCGGGGTTCGCATCCGGGGTTCCCCATTTCCGGTTATTAATTTTTAAAGATACTCTTGACATGGGTTATGCCTCTTTTATTAAAAATTTTTTAATCTCCCGGATTTTGAACCTCAAAGGTGGCCCTTGATCTGTTTTGATCGACAAAAATACCGTTATTCCATTTATCAGACTCCCGAATTTGGAATCT
>CAZDYX010000270.1:0-5336 GCA_964509775.1 uncultured Desulfobulbia bacterium
ATCGGGCTCGTAAGTCTGCAATGGATCGAGTTTGAAAGATTATCCCTGCCAATTGACCCGGAGGGGTTTCGCCACTGGATCGGGGCGCACCTTCGCCTCTTGCGCAGCCTTTTACCGCTCAATGCCTTTGCCGACAGCCTGCCGGAGCCTCTCCTTATCGAGGAATTGTTGGGATTTCTCTATGACCCGCGGGTGGCGGAGCATTTCGGCCGCTATCTCTCCTCCTCTTCCGAAGTTGCCGAGGGGGATCTTGACGGGCCGGATCATCTCCCTTGCCCCAAACCGCGGGACCGGCAAGATGTCTTTCTCTCGCCCCCTCCCCTTCTATCCCTGCTCGCGGTCGAAAAGGAGCGTTGGGATGGCGGCACGGTCAATCCGGCCCTGGTGCCCGCCAGGGAGGCGCACCATGTCCCGCGGCCGATCTTCGGAACCATGATCAACGAATATCTGCGCCTTGAGCAGTGCGAACGGTGGCTTAGCCTTCATTTCCTGCCACCGGACCAGCAGCCCGCAAAACCGGTCGGACTGGCCAGGGAACTTAAAAAACTCCGGGCCGAACGCCGGAGGCAACACGAAAAAGGGGTGCTTGCCCATTTGGCTGCGACCGGCGCCACCCTGATCCGGATAGAAGAAACCGATCACGAAGGAAGGAAGCGCTCCTTAACGGAGCGCTGCAATGAAACCCTGGACCGCCTCGCCTCCTTGGGCTGGCAGCCAAATCCCGGAAAGCCCACCTATCTATCCCAGGCCGTGGTCATGGTGCCTTCTCTTCTCCTGAACCATTTCGATGAAAGAATCTCCAACCTGCCCGCGCATGCCGACGGGCAAGACCATTCATTATTGGCGCGGATCGACGCAATCGGCATTCCGGATCTTTTGCGAATGTCCGGGTCGCTTGCCGGACCACTTATAGAGGTAATGGACATCAAGGATACCCCCAGGTCTTATTTCAGCCAGAAATGGCAGATCGCCTTCTATGCCCTACTTTTTGCGGAGGCGACCCGCAATATTTTCCCGCCGGCAGAGATCAAGGTCTCGGACCAGGGCTTTCTGATCCTGCGGGGAGAATACGACCCGGCATTGCCCGCTCTCCATTCCTTTGATCTCGCCCCTTTTCTCGCGGCCTTTCCCGCCCTGTTTCAAAACCTCGGCGAGATCCTTCTCGGGCCGCCCTCCCGGGCCGAGTTTCGTCTTAAAACCCATTGCCCGAGCTGTCCTTTTTTTCCGACCTGTTATCAGGAGGCCTTAAGAGAAGAGGAGATCCAGTTTCTGCCCCATCTAAGCCGGGGGACACTCTCAAAACTCAGGCAGCTCGGCCTGCGGCGCCTTGCCGATGTCGCGGGAGAGTTCGCTGTCAAAGATACCAAAGGAACGTGATGACCACCGACCCGGATAGTGCCCTATCTCCTTTTCAACGGGAAGGGCTAAGCAAGAGTCTGCGGGCCATGCAGGCCAACCGGATAGGGCTACGCCAGGAAGAGACCCGCCTTTTTCCGGCCAATCTCTCACTCGCTGTCTTCGTCCATCTTATCGCGGACCCGATCTCGGGTTCTTTGCGGCTCCTGGGCCTTCGGACCGTGGATGAGGCGGGAGAGACGGTCGATCGCGCCATCTGGACCATCGATGGGCCAGAGGAGATGACCTCGGTCTGGCAGGATTTTTCCGCCCGCTTTCTTGCGGTCTGGCAAAAATCCATCCATGATGGCAAGGGTCCCTGCCTTATTTATTTCGGCCGTAGAATCGGGTCAAGGCTACGGGATTGGGGAGAGTCTTTCGGCCTGGGCAACCGGCTCTCGTTTCTCTGGCAGGCCCAAGGCCCCTTTCATCTCGATCTTCGCCGCCTGCTAGCCGACCACTTTGATCTGCCGATTCCCGGCAGGCTGACCCTCTATGCCATGAGCTCGATCTTGGGTCTTCTCTCCCCGAAAGAGGCGGGAGATATGGAATTTCCCCGCCTCCGACCGCCTGAGAGCCCTTGGCACGACGATCCGGGGCCGATCGTACCTCCCGATGGATGGGGGGAAAATTCAGGGTTGCGCACCGAGGCCGTACTTTTCGTGGAGGAGTTCCTGGGTCTTGCAATAAAAATCTGGCAATGGGCGAGGGGCCATCTGGTAAGTTCTTTTACGCAGAGCGAATGGGAGGAGGTCGGGTGCGAGGAGGGAACCGGAATCTCCTTTCTCCGTTTCCTTAACGAAGAGAAACGGGCGCGCGAGGAGGATATCCGCACCCTGCAGCAATATTCCCTTCCGGAGCGGATAGAGCGTTTCCGCGCCCTGGGGCCCTTGACCTTTCTTGGCACCTCCCTGGACAACGAGGGCCGCTTCCTCCATTCCTTCCGGCTCCCTCCGGGAACCCCTTCCTCCAAATTCCGGGAGGAGGATTTCCTGAGACTCGTCCCTATCGGCTCTTCGGAAGGCCTTCCGGTGATCCTTGCCCGTTATTGCCCGGAAGAGGATCAGCTCGCCGTACGGCCGCGGCAGGGAAGGCTGATTCTAAGCAAGAATCTCACCTATTCCCTGGAAGAGGAGCTAACCGATTTTAACCACGCCAAACTCGTCGAGGTGGTAAACGCGGTCTTCACCCCTGAAAGAAAACATCCCCTGAAAGGGCTTCTTGCCGGCAATTGGTCGGTCGAGCGGACCGGAGATAGTCTAGGCTGGCTTAGGCAGTGGCTTGCCACCTTTGGGCCCGTCTCGACGCTCAACCCCTCGCAGCGCACGGCCCTGGCCCTCCCCTTCCGCAAACGCCTGGCCCTGATCGAGGGACCGCCCGGAACCGGCAAGAGCTTTCTCTTGGGCTGGATCATCATCGCCCTGATCCTCGAGGCCCAACAGGCCGGCAGACCGCTACGCTTAGCGGTAAGCGCCCTTACCCATCGGGCCATCGACAATGTGCTCCGCAAGGTAGCCGAATTGGTCACCCGGCATCGGATCGATAATTTTCCCGCCCGGCTCCTTAAATGGGGCCGATGGCAGGAAGAAGGACCCACCGGCCCGGAGCAGGCCGGGACCCCTGCCGGTTTCGGGGTCGTGGCCTTTGAAGATCGCGGGGAAATTGAGCTCTCCCGCCACCTTGTCCTGGGTGCGACCGGCTATGGCCTATATCACCTCTTTGGGGGCGGCAAGGGGGACTTTCCCGCAATCTTCGACTGGGTCGTATTTGACGAGGCCTCACAGATTCTCGTCCCCCAGGCCCTCTTGAGCCTCGTCTACGGCAAGGGGAGCTATCTCTTCCTGGGCGATGTCAAACAATTGCCGCCGATAGTTATGGGTAGGCATGGCAACAGGGGACAAGGCCGGACGGCCCCCCTGACCCTCTCGGGCTGGGGCAACCCTTCTCTTGCGGATGGGCCTACTCTTTCCCGTTCCGAGGCTTGCCAATCGATTCTTGCCCATCTGCTCGAGCGCTACGATAACGATCATCGGGTGCGGCTCGACATGACCTATCGCCTGAACCAGGAGCTTTGCGACTTTCCCAGCCGGATGTGGTACGAAGGCACCCTTCATCCTGCCCCTGGCAATGCCCGGGCAAGGCTTGACCTTTCCCCCCCTTCCCGGTCCTTTCCCCGCGAAGGGGAGGGGGAGCATGACCTCCCCCGGATCCTCGATCCGGAGCGGCCGGTCACCCTGGTGCTCGCGGACCATCGCGGCTGTCATCAGCAATCGGAGCTGGAGGCTACGATCGTAGCCCGATTGGCCTATTGCCTGCTGGTACGACATGAATTTTCTCCTGACCGGCTGGCGATCATCTCACCCCACCGGGCCCAGAACAACGCCATTGCCCGCCAGTTGCGGGGCCTTCTGGGGGAACGGGAGCTGCCCCTTCCGGTCATCGATACGGTGGAACGACTCCAAGGGTCGGAACGTGATGTGATCATCTTTTCCCTGACCACCTCTGATCCGGACCAGGTCCTGGGTGAATTCATAAATGATCCTAACCGCTTTAATGTCGCCATCACCCGCGCCCGCCAAAAGCTCATCGTTGTCGGCAGTCACGCCTTTTTCCTCGCCATCCCCCAGAATGACAAGACACTTACGGCCAACCGCTGTTTCAAGGAATTCTTCCAATTCTGCCGCAGCCAGGGTTCCCTGTTTGTTTGGGAACGGGATGGTTCATCTACGCCCTGACTGAAAAACTACTCCGATTTCGAGGAGCTCCTTACCGCCGCCCAGGAGGCCTGCCACACCGGGGTGACAGCGTATCCGACAACAGTTTGTCAGGGGGGACTCCATGAGCAAACAAACCGAAAAGCGTCGTCAGGAAATCAGGGACAGATTCAAGCAAACCGGCTCCATCAGTGCCACATCCAAAGAACTGCACGTGAGCCGTGAGGGTGCAAAGAAGTTCGGTGAGGGCTGAGAGGCTGAACAATCGGTCATTAGACAAACCCACGAACTTGGTGCACAATAGGTGCACAAACGAAAAAGGGGTTACAGCTTGATTTGCTGTAACCCCTTGATTTTACTGGTAGCGGGGGCTGGATTTGAACCAACGACCTTCGGGTTATGAGCCCGACGAGCTACCGGACTGCTCCACCCCGCGTTTCAATAAATTAAATTAACCCTGTTTTAAAGAGTATGTCAAGAGAAGTGTAGAAAGAAGTGTAAGGAAGTGTGGTCCTGGTGTTTAAATACGCGATTAATATCCGGCATGAAAAATAAATCGGCTTTTTTTAGGATCCCATCATGTGATGAGGTCTGCGATGCTTGGGCACCTTTTCTTCTGATGATCCGTCTTCGACGCACAACTCGACTGGCCTGGCATCGTCGTTATTGTTCATGTTGAGGCGGTTCTTCGGTCGTCATCTTCGTGACACTCTTCAACAAGTCTCCAAACTGGGCCGGGAACAGCACCACGGTATTTGACGGACTGGCGCCGAGGCCATCAATCGTTTGCAGGGCACGGAGTTGCAGCGTAATCGGGCTTTTGGACATGATGGTAGCGGCGTCGGCAAGATTTGTTGCGGCAAGCTTATCACCTTCAGCCTTGGTGATGGTGGCGCGTTTCTCACGTTCTGCGGAGGCCTGGCGAGACATGGTTCGTTTGAGATCCTCGGGCAATTCAATGTCTTGCAGCCGTATTGAATCCACATGCAGCCCCCAGTCCCTGACCATTACTTCAATGTTATCTTTGATGCGAATCTGTATCTGTTCCCGTTCTGAAAGCAGATCATCCAGGGTCAGTCCGCCGACAACGTCGCGCAGAGCGGCCTGAGAATACTGCGCAACTGCAAACCTGAAGTCCTGGATGGTGATCACGGCCTTCTCACTGTTTACGACCATGAAGAACAAGGCGCCATCGATCTCCGCCGGAACATTATCCTTCGTAATCAC
>CAZDYX010000271.1:0-433 GCA_964509775.1 uncultured Desulfobulbia bacterium
ACCCGCCCTTTGCTGTGCGCATTCCGATTGGGCGGGTTTGAAACCCGCCCCTACTCGTAGACCAATAAACGTGGGTGAACGGTTACAGATTATATACGGTCCAGGGCGGATTGTGAACATGAACCTTGGGGTAAGGTGAAAGGAGAAGGGAATAAATGAGAGTTTTGGTCAGTGATAATATGGCACCGGTGGCAGTGCAGATCCTAAAAGAAGCAGGGGTGGAGGTGGACGTCAAGACCGGTCTGAAGCCTGCCGAGCTTAAGGAGATTATCCGGGAGTATGATGGACTTGCCATCCGTAGCGCCACCAAGGTAACCGCAGAAATTATCGAGGCTGCCGAGCAATTAAAGGTGATCGGCCGGGCAGGTATTGGTCTGGACAATGTTGATGTGGCCCTGGCGAGCAGTCGGGGAATTGTGGTGATGAATGCGCC
>CAZDYX010000271.1:443-5334 GCA_964509775.1 uncultured Desulfobulbia bacterium
CCAAGGTTACCGAGGAGATCATCGAAGCGGCAACGAATCTGAAGGTTGTTGGCCGCGCCGGTATCGGCCTTGATAATGTCAATATCCCCGCGGCAAGCAAGAAGGGGATCATCGTCATGAACGCCCCGGACGGCAACGCCACCACCACGGCGGAACACGCCATTGCCATGATGATGTCGCTCTCCAGGAACATCCCCCAGGCCACTGCCTCCATGAGGGCCGGAAAATGGGAAAAGAAACGCTTTATGGGCCGGGAGATCACCGGAAAAGCCCTGGGGATTATAGGAATCGGGCGTATCGGCAGTATTGTGGCGGACCGGGCCCGCGGATTGCGGATGAAGGTCATAGCCTTTGATCCTCATATTCCCAGGGATGTGGCCGAGAAGATGGGTGTGGAACTGGTGGGCCTTGAGGATCTCTATAAAAGGGCGGATTATATTTCCGTCCACGTGCCGCTCACCAAGGAGACCAATAAATTGATCGGCGCCGAGGC
The DNA here is from genome assembly GCA_964509775.1 of uncultured Desulfobulbia bacterium. GTDB lineage: Bacteria > Desulfobacterota > Desulfobulbia > Desulfobulbales > CAZDYX01 > CAZDYX01. The sequence goes on from CAZDYX010000271.1 coordinate 937, forward strand.
CTTTAAGGCCATGAAAAAGGATGCCATGCTTATAGATTGTGCGCGGGGGGGGGTGGTTGATGAAGAGGCCTTGTATGAGGCCTTAAAAAACGGTGAGATCGCAGGCGCCGCCTTCGATGTCTTTGCATCTGAGCCCACCACCATCGACAATCCCCTCCTTTCCCTGGATAACTTTATTAGCACGCCCCATCTGGGCGCCTCAACCTCAGAGGCCCAGGAAAATGTGGCGGTGGCCATTGCCAAGCAGATGGCTGATTATCTTGTAAACGGCACCATCAGTAATGCCGTAAATGTTCCTTCGGTCAGCGCGGAGCTTCTAGCCAAGGTAGGGCCGTTTGTGAATCTGGCCCAGATGCTTGGCTCTTTTCACATGCAGATTGCCAAGGGAAGCGTGGAAGAGATCACCCTGGAATATATTGGCGATCTTGCCGAATCGACCACCCAACCGATTACGGTGGCCTTTTTGAAGGGCCTTTTTTCGCCTATCCTGAAGGATGCGGTAAATTTCGTGAATGCGCCTATCATTGCCAAGGAGCGAGGCATCCGGGTGGTGGAGTCAAAGACGAGATACTCCGATGACTTTACCAATCTTCTTTCGGTGCGGGTCAGGACCACGGCCGGGGAAAATGTCATCGCCGGCACCGTTTTCGGGAAAAAGGAACCGCGCCTGGTGCGTTTTAACACCTTCCGGCTGGAATGTTTCCCGGAAGGGCCGATGCTTTTGGTCTATAACCAGGATAAGCCGGGGGTTATCGGCGTTCTCGGCACCACCCTGGGCAAGGCCGGGGTGAATATCGCCAAGATGACGGTGGGTCAGGAGGCAGAGAAGGGCCGCAATATTATTCTCCTCAACACCGACACCCTGGTCAGTCGGGAGCTTTTGAACATAGTCAAGGCCTTACCCGAGGTTGACGATGCCGTGGTGCTGGAGGTGCCGGCCTCGTAATATAAGTACGCCAATCATAAAAAGGAGGTAACTACTCAGGTAGATAGTCTGAAGGGGTTTAGTCTGTTAGCAATAGAGAAAGAAGAGATGTGAGACGTAACGTGTCCATCCTCTGATCCATTTCCTGTTCTGCCTAACAGACTACAGTCTAACGACCTAACCAACCTGGGTAGTTACAAAAGGAGACGGATATGCAATCTGCTGAAAAAAATGATCAGCCATGTCCCGAGGGCCAGGTGAAAAGGGGCGGAAGGTGCCTGATGCCGGAGGTGACATTCACGGCCTTTATCCTGTCGCTCAACACCACGGTGTTATACCATCTGGGCGAGCTGGCCGACCCGCATTCCGGGGCCAAAAACAAGGACCTGGTGCTCGCTAAGCACGCCATTGACACCCTCAGCACGTTACAGGAAAAGACAAAGGGCAATCTGAGCGACGATGAGAAAAAGACACTGGAAAATATCTTGTATGATTTGCGCCTGCGTTATGTGAACGCCTGCCGATAGCCTTCAATGCTCATCATAGGGGGTGTAGCGGGATGAATGCCGACTGCAGGGTGAGGTCGCTGGTTCTCGATGCCCCGGCAAAGGTCAATCTTTATCTTAGAATCGTTGGCAAAAGGCCTGACGGCTATCACGATATCGAGACCCTGTTTCATAAATTAAAATTGGCTGATAATATTTCTATTTCCCTGGAAGGGAAGGAAATCGGATTGCGCTGCCATGGGATTGATCTTCCCGATGATGATAGCAATCTTGCCTGTCTGGCTGCCAAAAAATTTTTTTCAAAAACCAATATCCCCCCTGGCGTTAAGATGGTTCTGGAAAAAAGGATCCCGGTGGCGGCCGGCCTCGGAGGGGGGAGCAGTGATGCCGCCGCAGTGCTTCTCGGTCTCAATAGACTCCATGGTTTCCCCCTGGACCATGAAAATTTGGTCCGGACAGCCGCCAGGTTAGGGGCTGATGTACCATTTTTCATGGAGGATTGGCCGGCTGCCTGGGCCACCGGCAGAGGGGATGTGCTGGCCGAGCGGCCGTCGCTTGGAAACCTGTGGGTGTTGCTGGTAAATCCTGGTTTTGCGGTCTCCACCCGGTGGGTGTATCAGAATTTTACATTGACAACCCCGGACAATCCTTATATTTTACGGCCCAAACAATCTGAGCATAACCCTTACCCCTATCCATCCTCGCCTGATTCCTTGCTATTATATAATGACCTGGAATCGGTAACGGTGAAACGCTTTCCTGAGCTTGAGACTATCAAAAAGGAACTGCTGGCCGGCGGAGCTGCAGGTGCCTTGATGAGCGGCAGCGGCCCTACCGTATTCGGTATCTTTACCCAGCAAAGGCTTGCAGCTCAAATGAGCAATGTACTCTTTTCCCGATACGGGAAGGGGGTTATTCTTACCGGGTTGCAAGGTCAGTAGGCTGGAGGATGGGGTCTAAGGGAGTGTACTATTATTTATTGGCATGGTTCAATAGGTTCCACGTTCAAGGTTCCAGGTTTGGTAGAAGGTGGCTTGCAGGAACCTAACCATGACCCCTTGAACCGGGAACGTTGAACCATGCCTATTTATTCGAGTCGGTGAAAACCTGTGGGGCGTCGTCAAGCGGTAAGACACGGGTCTTTGGAGCCCGCACTCGGAGGTTCGAATCCTCCCGCCCCAGCCATTTTATTGCTTTGCATCATCATCTACCTATCTAACATTACTGATGGCCGTATTTTTGAGGAAGACCATGCTTGACCGAATGAAGGTGTTTACTGGCAATGCCAATCCGGTTATGGCTCAGGAAATTTGCCAGTACCTCAATATACCATTATCCAGTGTCGAGGTGAGACGTTTTAGCGATGGGGAGATCTTCGTTGAGATCGGTGAGAACGTGCGGGGGTCGGACGTCTTCGTCATTCAACCCACGTGCCCGCCGGTGAACGACCATCTCATGGAACTGGTTATCATGGTGGATGCCCTGCGAAGGGCCTCGTCAAGACGAATAACCGCAGTTATTCCCTATTACGGCTATGCCCGTCAGGATCGGAAGGCCGCCCCCCGGGTGCCGATCACGGCCAAGGTGGTCGCTGAAATGCTGATGGTTGTCGGGGTGCGGCGGGTGCTGGCCATGGATCTTCATGCCGGTCAGATTCAGGGTTTTTTTAATATTCCGGTGGATCATCTCTTTGCCGCCCCGGTGCTTTTGCAATATATCGGGGAAAAATTCAAGTCGGATGTGGTGATGGTATCCCCGGACGCGGGCGGGGTCGAAAGGACCCGCGCCTTTGCCAAGCGCCTGGATGCGGGGCTAGCCATTATTGATAAACGTCGCCCCCGGCCCAATGAAACCCAGGCCTTGAACGTGATAGGGGAGGTTAGGGGGAAGACCGCGATCATACTGGATGACATGGTGGATACTGCTGGCTCCCTGTGCGCGGCCGCAGAAATCTTACGCAAGGTGGGGGCAAAGCAGGTGCATGCCTGCTGCTCCCATCCGGTTCTCTCCGGACCTGCAATAGAAAGGATTAAGCATTCCACCCTGGAGTCAATGGTGGTGACCAACAGTATTCCCTTGCAGGAAGAGGCCCGTCGATGCGAAAAGATCAAGGTGCTGTCGGTATCCGGTCTGTTGGGGGAGGCCATTAGGCGCATCCATTCGGAGGATTCGGTAAGTTCGCTGTTTGTTTAAGTCAGGTCAAAGGTTATTTTCTTTGGAGGAAGATACATGCTTCATGAACAATTACAGGCAACAATAGGAAGAGATTGTGGCAAGGGACCCAATCGGAGCTTGAGGAAAAAAGGCTTTACCCCGGCTATTCTTTATGGCCCAAAAACATCGCCAGTGCGGTTGGCCCTGGAGACGAAGATGTTTACCAAACTGCTTTTTAAGATTCATCAAAAGAATGCGGTGATCACCTTAAATATGAATGACGGCGCTGAGACGATTTCCCGACACGTGATGGTCAAGGAACTTCAAACGGATCCCATCCAGGATACCTTGCTTCATGCGGACTTCTATGAGATCTCCCTTGATAACAGGGTGACCCTTCCCGTACCATTGCGTTATGTTGGTAAGGCAAAGGGGGTAGATCACGGGGGCGATCTCCTGGTCGCGCTCCACGAGGTGATGATCAAAGGCCGGCCGCTTGACATCCCCGATGCCATTGAGATTGACGTTAGCGGTCTCGACATGAACGACTCCTTGCTGTTAAAGGACGTAAAGATCCCTGAACAGGTGGAGTTAAAAAGCGCCGATACATTAACGTGTGTCTCTGTGGTGTCACCCCGAGCCGAGATATGATGGTATTAGGGCCTGTCACGAAAAATTATTTCGTGACAGGCTCTTAGTGACTTACGGATTATCTTGTTCGAAAAAACAAAGAAATGTTTTGAACCTACCGTATTAATGTAATTATTGCGCCATAAAAATAGAATGTCGAATATTGAACAAGGAACCGCAGAA
>CAZDYX010000272.1:0-3878 GCA_964509775.1 uncultured Desulfobulbia bacterium
CAAAAGGTCCTTTCCTGGGCACTTGCCCAAGGGGAGAAGGTCTTTTTCTTCCCGGATGAGCATCTGGGCAGGAACTCCGCCCACGCCCTCGGCATTCCTCCGGATGAGGTCGTTTTGTGGGACCGGAAACAACCCCTGGGCGGCAACACGCCGGAAATGATCCGGAAGGCCAAGGTCATTCTCTGGAATGGCTACTGCACGGTTCACATGCAGTTTATCGCGGCCCATGTCGCGATGTGCCGGGAAAAGGACCCGCAGTGTAAGATAATCGTCCACCCCGAGTGCCGGTTCGAGGTGGTTCAGGCGGCAGATCTCTATGGCTCCACCGAGACGATTGTGAGGGCCGTGGCTGAATCGCCCCCCGGCTCCCATTGGGCCATCGGTACGGAAATTAACCTTGTTGACCGCCTTGCCCGCGAGTATCCGGACAAATCCATCCACTCCCTTTCCCCTTTTCAGTGCCTTTGCTCCACCATGTACCGGATAAAGCCTCCTTATCTCCTCTGGGTCCTAGACCATCTGGCCGCGGGCAAGATCGTAAACCGCATCAGCGTGGACAAGGAAACCGCAAAATCCGCAAAAATCGCCTTGGACAGGATGCTTACCATTTAATATGCAACGGATCTATCTCGACAACAACGCCAGTACCCCGGCATCTCCCGAGGTTATAGCGGAGATGCTCCCCTATTTCGAACACCGGCACGGCAATCCCTCGAGCGACCACTGGTTCGGGCAGCAGGCCCGGGCCGCCATCGAGGTGGCCCGGGACCGAGTGGCGGCCCTGATCCATGCCCCCAGGTCCCGGCTCTTTTTTACCAGCGGCGGGACCGAGGCCAATAATGCGGTCATCTGGGGTGTTGTCCATGCCGTGCCGGAAAAAAGGCATATCATCGCCTCCCGGGTGGAACACCGCTCCGTACTCGGCCCGCTGAACTTTCTTTGCGGCCGGGGATATGAGATCGAGCTGTTGGACGTGGATAAGGATGGCGGCCTGGATCTCGAGGGGCTGAAGAAACGGCTGCGGCCGGACACCCTCCTGGTCTCGCTTATCGGCGCCAACAACGAGACCGGGGTCCTGTGGCCCATCGCCGAAATCGGGGGCTTGCTGCGGAAGCGGGGTATCCTCTTTCATTGCGACGGGGTGCAAATGGCAGGGAAGGTTGCGACCGACGTCCTGGCCCTTGCCGTCGATTTTTTCACCCTCTCCGGCCATAAACTCCACGGGCCCAAGGGGGTGGGGGCGGTATTCATCCGGAGGGGGGCGCCCTTTATCCCCTTTGTCATGGGCGGGGGCCAGGAAAACCATTGGCGGGCCGGCACGGAAAACGTACCGGGCATTGTTGGATTCGGCAAGGCGGCTGAGCTGGCTGCGGCCGGGCTTGCCTGCTATGGCAGGAATGTGGGATTTCTGAGGGATCAGTTGGAGGCGGCCGTTCAGGCCCGGATTCCGGATGCGCTGGTCAATGGTGCCGGCCTTCCACGACTTCCCAATACCATCAATGTAAGTTTTAAGGGAGCCTCGGCCGAGGCCATGGTCCAGGAACTTGATGAACTCGGCATTGCGGTTTCAGCCCATTCCGCCTGTCACAGCAACGACCTTGATCCGTCTCATGTCCTCTCTGCCATGGGGGTGCCTGAGGCCTATCTCCACGGAACCTTGCGGATCAGTCTTAGCCGCCGGAATACCGCGGAAGAAATTGATAATTTTCTTCGGGTCCTGCCTGAGGTGGTTACCAAATCGCGCCGCACCTTTTCGGTTTGACGAACAGGGTCTTCTTACCGGGCCTTTTACTTTTCCTGTTCTGCTGCCAGGTTAAAAATCTTTTTTATGGTTTGTTGGGCATCATAAGGCACCAGAATAAATTTATAGGCAATCCTGACCTTCTCCGGGATGTGGTCGACACCGTGGGCCAAGACATTGATTTTCACCATGGTGGCATACAACCCACGGACAACAAGGTTTTCGAAGTCGGGCGGAAAGGTGATGGTAATAACAACCGGCAGGTGGATTTTATACGCCTCTGCAAAATCCATCTCGCACAACACCCCTCCTTCACTGATATTGACCATATTGGCGAGATACTGTTTCTGGGATTGGGCGATTTTCACCTCGGTACCGGGAATGCTGTAACGGGTACTTGTGCGCAGGCTGATGGGATTACAGAAACGGTTAATAATCTCCACCAGCACCTGGGGTTTAAAGGGGGTGCGCAGGCAATACTTGATGCCAGAGTCCTTTATCAGTGCATGCTGTTCGTCCTCCTGTTTGCTCGTGAGGAGCACAAAAGGGATGTTCTGCCGTTCAGGGATATCACGAATCTTCCAGAAGAGTTCAACCCCATCCATCACCGGCAGTTCCCAAGACGAAAGGATTAGATCGCATTTTTCTTTCTTAATCTGCTCAACAGCCTCTTGCCCATCTTTGGTCTCCAACACCATCACATCGCTTAAATTGGATTGAATCGTGGTGCGGATTATCGTTCTCATCATCGGGGATGCATTAACCACAAGAATTTTTCTTGCCATTGTCGGCCCTCTTGAAAAAGCTGGTAATGAATTTCTTTAACGATACAACCAGGTCATATGCTAAAAAAATAAAGAATAATATTATGGTAGCAAAGGTGATAAAAATACAGCAAGAATTTTATGAAATTTTAATTATGATGGTCTCGTAAAAAGTCGAACTTCCTGATTTTTCGTCATTCCGGCGCTCTGTTTAGTCCTCGCTTGACGGGGAAAAACCAGAATCCAGTATTTTCAATGAGTTAAGTATGCTCTGGACCCCGGTTTTAACCGGGATGACGACTTTTTACGAGATCATCCTAATTGGGTTTGTTGGCCGCATACTCCCTGATTCCGATCATCTTTACCCTTCTATTTAAGACCGGCAAAAATTCTTTCAGGGCGTCAAGGGTTTCCTGGTAGGGATGCCCAATTCCCAACGCCTGTCCCTCCTTCTCGGCCATGGCCAACAGGGCCTCAAGCTGGACAATAATTGCGCCTTTCTCTCTTGCATTGTCCAGAAAGAGAGAGCGACGCACTGCCATCATTCCGATGGAGCGGGCGAGGGGATAGCCCACGCTTTTGGGGGAGGTAAGACTGTCCAAGAATATGAGGTTGTTATTATTGATCAGGGTTAACAGACGCGTCATGGCCTTTTCGTCTTCTGTATACCGCGATCCCATATGATTATTAATGCCGACTGCGCCGGAGACTGCGGCAAGATCCTCTTCCAGGGTCCTTTTTGCCTCCTCCTCGGTCATAGACACATATAAGACGCCCGGCTCGGGCCGCCACGTGTGATCGTGCGGTTCCAGGGGAAGATGGAGCAGGATCTCCCGGCCTTCTTGCCGGGCAATCATGTTTTGCTCCCTGGTAAAAGGGGCAAAGGGCAGAAAGGCATAGGTAAGGGGAAGATCAATAGCAAGGAAACCCTCTCCCTCGGCCTTATGATATCCCATATCATCGATAACAAGAGCAATGCGGGGACGGGTATCCGGATGTTCCTTTTTTTCCCTGGGGATTGTCGCTGTCCTTGGAGGTAGTGAGGTAACCTTGGTATTATTATGGCGTTCTCGAGGTATCGGGGCAGGGGAAAAGGGTTTTTCGCGGGGAGAAATGGCGGGCTGCTTCAAAAAAATAAGATAGCCGGTGGTACCGAGCGTGATACAAAGCAAAAAAAGAAACAATAAAAACCAGGCGATCCGGCGGAAAGGGTTTTTTGACTTCTTTTTCGCGGCCTTTTTGGCTGGCCTTTTTGACTTTTTTCTTCCGAGGGTAAGGAAAGGAAAATTCATGATTACCTGTGTATTCCGGTGAAGTCGGCCGCCCATCCAATTCGAAGCCGGCCAATATATTCTCCGTAACCCCCTCTCAAT
>CAZDYX010000272.1:3888-5320 GCA_964509775.1 uncultured Desulfobulbia bacterium
ACGGTCATCTATAATTCCAAGATGACCCACGGCAAAAACAAAAAAAACTTCTTACCTACAGCAGGGAAAAGGTGCGGAGGATCTCGGCGAGCTTGGGATCGGTCTTGGCCTGTTCGCGGAGGGTCTTGACGAGACGGGTAAGGCGGGAGCCTTCCTCGTTTAGCATGTCGAGGTCCTTTGTCACCTCCCGTTCCAACCGGTCGAGGCGGTCCACGACCGGTTTAAGCATGGTACGTCGGTCCCAGATGATAAAGCCGAACAGGGCGACGATTAGGGACAAAATCGCGCCAAAGAGTGCCAACATGGTATTCTGTAGACCGTCTATACGACGGTTGACATCATCAAAGCGTTTGTCTATGGACCGGTTCAGGTCATCGAGCCGTTTATCGACCTGCTCGAAGCGTTTGTCTATGGATCGGTTCAGATCATCGAACCGTTTATCTACCTGATCGAACCATTTATCGACCTGATCGAACCGGTTGTCAATAGACCGGTTCAGGTCATCGAGCCGCTTGTCGAGATTGGCCTGTCCGGCCGCAAGCTCGGAAAGAGACTCGATGATTTCCCGATCCGATATCCGCAGCGCCACCTCGACCGCAGAGGACGCCACTGGGGATACAAACAGGATGATGGCCATGAGGAACAATGTCGTTTTCGCCATGCCCTCTTTTTATCAATTAACCGCCATGCTGTCAAGCGGGATTCCCCGAAGGGTAATAGGCGGAATGATTTCCATTGCTGTTCTCGTTAGAGAACATCCATCGCCGGTATCTCCTCTGCCGCAGGAACAAGCGCAATACCAAAAGCGCCCTGGCCTTTGAATACCGGCAAGAGGAAAATCTCCTCCAGCTTCAGGAGGAGCTGACAAGCCACACCTATCGTCCGGGTCGTTCTGTCTGCTTTTTCTGCGAAAAACCGAAACTGCGCGAGATCTTCGCCGCCAGTTTCCGCGACCGCATCGTCCATCATATCCTGATCTCTCATCTCGAAACGATCTGGGAGCCGGTCTTTATCCACGATTCCTACGCCTGCAGCCGGGGCAAGGGCATTCACCGGGCGGTCACCCGGCTCCAGCAATTCATCCGCCAGGTCACAGGCAACGGCGTCCGACCTGCGTGGTATCTGTGCAGCTTGACATCAGGAACTACTTCATGACCATCGACCGGGAGGTCCTCTACCGCCTGGTCGAGGCCAGGATCGAGAACGAAGACGCCCGGTGGCTCGCCAAAATCCTCATCTTTCACGATTGCACCAAGGACCCTGATCTGCGGGGCGACCCGCGGCTGCTCGAAAAAATTCCGCCTCACAAGACTCTTTTTAATGCGCCGGCCAACAAGGGCCTGCCCATCGGCAACCTTACGAGTCAGTTCTTCGCCAATGTCTATCTGAACCGCCTCGACCAGTTTGTGAAGCACACCCTGAAGTGCCGCTT
>CAZDYX010000273.1:0-1199 GCA_964509775.1 uncultured Desulfobulbia bacterium
AACAGGTCTTCATTTATATTTTGGAGGTCTTGGGCACTTAAATGCATACGAGCCAAATGCGCGGGTGATTAATGTGGGGGCAATTTAGGCTCTTTACACTATCCGAATTCTTCCTTATTATCTTTTACTTTTTTTTGGGGGGGGAGTGAATAATTACGAAATATAAGTTTAAACAGGAAGAATGTGATAAAATCTCTTCGCTTTCCATTCCAGATAGCCAAGAACAACCCAGGGGAAGAATCAACGAGGGATTTGAACAAATGTCAGTGCGGCAAGAGGCTGCGCCGGAGTTCCTCTATCTTCTTGATGACCGCGGCCTTCTTTTTTTCATCCCCGACGAGTTCCCTGGCCTGCTCATACTGGGCAAGGGCCTTTTCCCGTTCACCGGTCTCCCGGTAGGCATCCCCCAAGTGCTCATGGATGGTCGCGTCCGATTTCACCATGGCAATCGCCTGTTCAAGTTCTTCCACTGCCCGGAGGAATTCTTTTCTCTGAAAATAGACCCAACCCAGACTGTCGCGGATATAGCCGTCATCCGGCCGCAGTTCCACGGCCCGGGCAATATAATGCAGGGCCTCATCCAGACGGATGCCCTGATCGGCCCAGGTATATCCCACATAATTTAAGGCATAAGGGTTGTCCGGCTCCAGCCTCAAGACCTCCTCCATCTTGGCAAGGGCACCCTGGGCATCTCCTTTTTTGTCAAGCAGGATCCCATGGGAAAAAATGACCTTGGTCTCGGTGGGGAATTTTTCCCGGGCATCGAGAAGCACCCCTTCGGCAACGTCAAATTTTTCCTGTCCTTCATAGAGGGCGGCAAGCGCGAGATAAAAATTGATCGCCGAAGATGAACCCGACTCGATTTCCTGCCTTAATATCCGCTCGGTTTCGGCAGGATTTCCCTCTTCCCGTAAAATTTCGGCAAGCTGCAAACGGGCCTCCGGATAAACCTCCGCCGAGGCAGGGATATTGGCAAGTATCTCCTTGGCCTTTACCTTATCCCCCTTTCCGAGATAGGTATGGGCAAGAAGATACCATGCCTCTGCTGCCCCAGGCTGTTCCTGAAGAAAAGAGGTAAGCTCAAACATGGCGTCGTCAAATCGTTTCTGACTCAAATAGATGCGGCTGATGAGCAAGATCGCCTCGGCCGGATTTCCGGTCTGTCTGCGGAGTTCCTGTAACTCGGCGAGGGCCTCGGA
>CAZDYX010000273.1:1209-5317 GCA_964509775.1 uncultured Desulfobulbia bacterium
TCCGGCTGAGAAGCAGGGAGACGAGGGAATTTGCCGCCTCCTCGTAGTTCTCATCTTCGGTCATTATTTCCCGATATAAGGATATGGCTGCCGCATCATCCTGCTTTTGTTCGTATAATTTTGCCAGCTCCAGTTTGAGGTCAGAAGACGGATTGATAGCAAGGGCATTTTTATAGGCCGCCACCGCATCATCAAAAAAACGGAGTTCACGATAGAGCCGGGCAAGGGAGAAATAACCGGCAAAGGATCGAGGGTTTACTGCCACCAGTTTTTTGAGCACCTTCTGAGCCTTCTCATAATCCCGATGTCGGGCGTGCAGGGTGCCAAGAAGAAGGAGGGCCTCCAAGTGCTCCGGTTGCTGACCTAATACCCACTGGAACGCGGCAACGGCCTTGTCATATTCGTCCGTGCTTGAATAGATCTTACCCAGGAGCATCCGCGTCTCGACGTCTTGGGGACGTTTCGCGGCCATGGATTCGAGCAGTTCCACGGCCCGTGCCTTTTTATTCATGCGCCATAAAAGAATGGCAAGTTCCACCTGCACCCGGTCAGCGCCGGGATCACAGATAAGGGCCTTCTCATATCCTTCCAGGGCCTCGTCATAACTGCCTTCCAGTTCAGCGCTCTTTGCCCACAGATAATAGAAATAGGAACAACCGGCATCAGCCGTCTCGGTGGAAGGGGATATATTCCCGAACTCCTCAGGGACCTTGACAGAGGACCCCGTTATATTTATGCCGGCGCAGGAGGTGCCAAGGAATACGACCCCGAATCCCAGCCATGCCATCTTGTTTAATATGCCACTCATGATAATCTCGTATAACTATAAAAAATTTAGGTTGTTTAGACTGTAGTCTGTTAGGACTGCGCAAAGAACAAATCAAGGACCCCAACACCTTTTCGGTCTCTAAAAGTTTCGGCCAGTTCAAATGCTCTGAGCTTTGTGCAATCTCACATGGTTATCCCCCCTATCCACCTAAACACCTACAGACTATCCACCTTGTAGTTACCTTTATACAATGGCTTTACGTCTTGCACCAAGCACCTTTTTAACCTGAACCATGATTTCCCTGTGGACCTCCTCCTTTGCAGCCAGGGCATCGATGCGCCGAATATAGCCCTGCGGAAGATCATAAAAAATTGAAGCGACTTGCACAAGATACCCTTCCTTCTCAAAGGAATCGGGGCGCTCCTGACGCAATAATCGGATACGTTCTATCCCTTTCAAGGGAGGAACGACCAGGAGTATGGCCAGATCAGGAGGCGGGGCAAAGGCCTCGTTCAAGGCCAGGATGACGTCCGGATTATGCCCGAGGGCTCCTTGATAGGCGACGGTGGAAAAATAATAACGATCCGTCAACACAATTTTTCCCGCTGCCAGGCCAGGATTGATAATGGTGGTCACGTGCTCTTTTCGGTCCAGGAGAAAAAGCTCCAGTTCCTCTTGGGGGGTCACGGAACTCCGATCACGTAATACCTGCCGGATCCGTTGGCCGTACCTTCCATCGGTTGGCTCCCGGGTCGCCACTACATCGTATCCCAGAGAGAGCAGGGCCTCGGCAAGCATTTTTTGCTGGGTGGTCTTGCCGGTCCCATCAATTCCCTCAAGGGCAATCAAAAGACCGTTGGGCAGAGTGTGCATAATGTGAGACAAGGCTATTGATTCCCGGCCAGGGATTTGCGAGATGGGATAATGGAAGTTAAGTAGTAACTACTCAGGTGGATAGTCTGTAGATGTTTAGGTGGATAGGGGGAATAACCATGCGAGATGGGATCCTTGATTCGTTCTTTACGCAGTCCTAACAGACTATAGTCTAAACAACCTGAGTAGGTAACTTTTCTCAGAGGTTCTTTTTTTCATACCCCGTAACAAAGTTCAAAGGCATCTTGTATCACCTCCACATCAACCATGCCATCCAGAATAATCGAGACCACATCAAAGCGGGCTTTCTGCTCCGTCATCTGATGCCGGTTAAGATATTCCAATGCTACCCGGGAAAGTTGTCGTTGTTTTTTGAAGGTCACGGATTCTTTCGGATATCCGTGTCGAATACCCTGGCAAGTCCTTACCTCCACAAACACCAATGTCCCCTTGTCCTCGGCAATAATATCGATTTCCCCCAGCCGCGTACGATAGTTCCGGGCAATTATCCGGTAACCCATTTCAATGAGTCTTTGACCGGCCAGGGCCTCACCTTCCTTTCCCAAAGAAGATCGGGCCTTGCTCATAGATCCTTTACCAAGAGAATAGAATTCAGGAGTCAGAATTCGCCCTGAACATGCCCAGATTGTCTTTACTTCTGTATTCTGGCTCCTGACTTCTGAATTCCTTTTCATGATTTTGGGGCGTTACATACTCTCGTACGCCCTTAAATGTCTTGCGGTGGATGGCACAGGGGCCGAATCGCTGTACAGCCATCCGATGCTCCCGGGTGGGATATCCCTTGTGGCGACAAAAATTATATGCCGGATACTGATGGTGATATTGTTCCATCATTTCATCGCGCACCACCTTGGCAATGATGGAGGCCGCGGCTATTGAGGCGCTTTTAGACTCCCCGCGGACCAGGAGCCGTTGGGGAAGGGAAATCGGCACCGGGAATTTGCCGTCGACCAGAAGGAAATCCAGCCGCACCGGCAAGGCTAAAATTGCCTTTTTCATGGCCTCCAACGAGGCATTGAGGATGTTTAAACAATCAATCTCTTCCACCGAGACCACCCCTACCCCTACATGGGCGCCGATCTCCTTTATTACCCCACAACAGTGACGGCGGACCCGGGCTGAGAGTATTTTGGAATCCACGAACATTTCCGTTTTCCCGCATCCCGGCGGCAGAATCACGCCTGCCGCCACCACCGGCCCGGCTAAAGGCCCTCTTCCGGCCTCATCAAGACCTGCAATCAAGGCATACCCCTGCTCCATCAATGCCAGCTCATGGGAAAGGGTATTGATCGGTTTGCCGGTGGTGTTCAATAAGCGTATTCCTTGATCCTGGCCGCCTTGCCCCGCAGATTGCGAAGATAATATAGTTTTGCCCGGCGGACCTTCCCCTTGGAAACCACCTCGATCTTTTCAACGCGCGGGGAATGAAGCGGAATGGTCTTTTCCACGCCCACCCCGTGTGAAACCTTGCGGACGGTGAAACTCGACCCCACCCCCCCCTTTTTACGCCGGATCACCACCCCTTCAAAGACCTGCAGCCTTTCTTTGTCACCCTCCATGATCCGGATGTGGACCTTCACCGTATCGCCGATCGCAAAGACGGGGATATCATATCGTTTATGTTCACCTGCAATTTTCTCTAACAAATCCATGGTGATGGATGCCTCCTTGTTATTATTACTTACTTTTATGGTAACTACACAGGTTGTTTAGACTGTAGTCCGTTAGGACTGCACCCCTATTCACCTATTCACCTAAACACCTACAGACTATCTACCTAAGTAGTTACCTTTTATAGTCTTTCGGCCAATAACCGATCCAATATTATTGCCGTTGCCGAACGGACGGACAGATGATTATATTCCCCTATTCCCTTGATAGGCGGCAAAAAACCATCCACCATTTGCGTTATCTCCTCGGCAAGGCCCCAGGCCGTGCCAAATAGAAGAAGAAGGGGTTTTTCGGCCCAAATAATCTCGCGCACCTTCTCATAAGGCCAGGAACTCTCCTTGAAACCGGCTCCGGTGGCCAAAATCAAGGGAGCAACACCCCATTTTGCCTTGCAGATATCCAATAGGACCGAATAGCTCTCGCATAACCGTACCTTTTCCAGGGCATTCTTGCGTTTTTCATTGTAGCGCGCCCCGGGGCCGGAAAGCCAATGATCCAAGATCTCCTGGAACAATTGCTGCTGATCCTTAAGGGGGGTCACGATATAGAAGGTGTCTACCCCAAAGGTCTTGGCGGCCCGGGCAATATCATGGAGATCGAGATTGGTCACCGCCGAGGTGATAATCTCCTTGTTCTTGTTATACACCGGATAATGGATCAGGGCTACGTCTACCCTGATTCGCACTCCGTCCCCTCCTGCCCTTCTCTCTTCTCGCAAATCTTGTAACTACTCAGGTTGTTTAGACTGTAGTCTGTTAGGACTGCGCAAAGAAC
>CAZDYX010000274.1:0-5315 GCA_964509775.1 uncultured Desulfobulbia bacterium
GAGGGGTCCAAGTCTCCCCATGAACCGGTCAAAAAATGTTCGAACTGCCACGCGGTTCATAACTCTCAGTATAAATTATTGTTGACCGGTCCGGATAATGACCTTTGCTTCGGTTGTCATGACCGGGCTGAATTTGAGAAAAAGAACCGGCATGCCCCTCTGGATAAAGGTTGTGCCGCCTGTCACATCACCCATGGTTCGAAATTTCCGTCTCTTTTAGCCAAGGAAAAGGACGAGTTTTGTGCGGACTGTCATAAGGTGAAGGAAGGTGCCTTCGCGACAAAACATGGGGGGTATCCGGTAACTACGGCATGTGTCTCGTGCCATCAGGTCCACTCAGCCACCCAACAGAGTCTGCTGCTCGAGTTTTCTCATCAGCCCATGCAAAAGGGGGACTGTAATCAGTGCCATATCGGGGCAGGAAAAAATGATCCCTTTGCCGTTACCGAATCCGGCGCCCGACTTTGTTTGAAATGCCATAAGGATCCGGCCCAAGGACTCACCGGCAGTGTGCATTCGCCGGTGAGCAGCGGAGAATGCGGATCATGCCATGCCCCGCACGGAAGCAATTATTCCGCTCAACTGAGGAAGACCCCTGAGCGGTTATGCTTTGATTGCCACGAATTTAGCGGCTTTGGCCCCCCGGCAAAGGGAAAGGGAAGGGGAGCCGTTGTAAGTATCCACAAACCAGCCGAAGATGGACAGTGTAATAAGTGTCATCGTCCTCATGCAGCGGCTAATGCCAAATTGCTCGCTTCCAAGGCCTCTGAATTGTGTTTTTCCTGCCATAAAAAAAGTAATATTCTTAAATATCAGAACCATCGGCCGGTAGCGGAACAACAATGCGAGAAGTGCCATACGCCCCATGAATCGAAAGAGAAGAAGCTTCTGGCCAACACCCAGAACGAGATCTGCTTTGCCTGTCATAGCAGGACCAGTGATGAGATGGGTCTTGCCTATGTCCATTTCCCGTTTGCAAACGGAGGCTGCACCGGATGCCATGCCCCGCATGGCGCTGCCGACAAAAATATGCTTAAACAGGACAAGCAGAGGTTATGCCAGGAGTGTCATCAAACACTTATGACCTCTACGGAAAAGCTAAATAAACATGCTCCCTTTGCCCGGGGCCAGTGTCTCACCTGTCATGCCCCTCATTCCTCGGACAATCCCTTTACCCTGGTGGTTAAGGTTGGAGAGACGTGTTATTCTTGCCATGATAGAATGAAGTCCCAATTTACTACTGCCCTGGTCAAACACAAACCAATAGCAGAAGGCAATTGCACCGCCTGCCACAATCCGCATGCATCCGGACCGGTAAAGTTACAGAAAAAGGCAATGCCGGAACTGTGTTTGTCTTGTCATCAGAATATTTCACAATTCTGGGGCTCGGGCTTTGCCCATGAACCTGCTGTTTCAGGTAAATGTAATGAGTGTCATACCACCCATTACGGACAGCGAAAGAACCTGCTCTCCCGAGATCCCAATGGGTTGTGTGCGGAGTGTCACAAGATGTCGGAGAAGGAACTGGTCAATGTTCATATGGGGATTAAGCCTTCGTCGGGAAGTTGCCTCACCTGTCACGATTCCCATGGTTCGCCGCGGAAAAGTCTTACTTTTGCCGAGGAACATAGTCCTTTCCGGGAAAAGAATTGTACCCCCTGCCACGAGGAGCGAAAATAATGGTTGCGCGCATCGTTCTTTTTGGGTTGATGTTTT
The DNA here is from genome assembly GCA_964509775.1 of uncultured Desulfobulbia bacterium. Taxonomy (GTDB): domain Bacteria; phylum Desulfobacterota; class Desulfobulbia; order Desulfobulbales; family CAZDYX01; genus CAZDYX01. The sequence goes on from CAZDYX010000274.1 coordinate 1,717, forward strand.
TATCGGTTATTGCCACTCAAAGCCTTGCAGCGGTGGTGAACTGCACATCCTGTCATAAGGCCGAAGATTTCCGGGGACCGGTCGTACATAAACCGGTGGCGGAAAAGGGATGTACCAAATGTCACAATCCGCATGTCTCGAAGCATGGATCTTTGTTGTACGAGAAACAGCCGGATTTGTGCTACCGGTGCCATGAAGGGATAAAAAATAAACTTGCGTCCGTAAAAAATTTGCATGTACCGGTAAAAAAGGGGAACTGTACCGACTGCCATAGCCCCCATAAGGCCGATGAACATGTCCTGTTGAAGAATAAGGTGCCCGCCCTTTGCTTTGGGTGTCATAAGGATCTGAAAGAACAGAAATTGTCCCACACCCACAAACCCTATAGCGATGGACAATGCCTGGCCTGCCATACCACCCACGGCTCTGATTCGCCGGGTATGCTTAAGGGGGATGATCCGGGTTTGTGTCTTAAGTGCCACCCTGAGAATGAAGGGGCTAAAAAGGCCCATCTGGGGAAAAATCTGCATGAGTTGAAGTGCCTTGGCTGTCACCACGGCCATGGGAGTTCGAATCGGGGATTGATCCGTACCTACCGGCATGCACCTTTTGCAAACAAGGAATGCGGAACCTGCCATGAGTCCAAGGACAAGGGACCGGCCCTGTGTCTCTCCTGTCACAATGGCGTCGAGGCGACATTCAATTTTTCCCATAACCATATGGTGGCCGGTTTTCGTAATGCCTGTCTTGCCTGTCATAACCCCCATGCCGCCGATGATGAGAAGATGATGAACGGAGTCGGCTTCCAGGCCTGCACCTCCTGCCATGCTGATACCTACCGTCGGCAGGCTGACGCTCTCCATAGCCATCCCAAATGGTATCAGCTTTGTGGGGCGTGTCATCAGTCCCATGGATCCAATCATATCGGTCTTCTTAAGGATGATGGAAACAAGATCTGCGAAAAATGCCACGAGACGCAGGGGAAATTTGTTCATCCCATTGGGGAAAAGGTGATAGACCCGAGAAACGGGCAGGTAGTAACCTGTGTGACATGTCATAATACCCATGGAACGTCCTTCAAGTTCAACCTAAGACTGTCCGGTGAAAAAGACCTCTGTATCCAGTGTCATAAGACCTATTAAGGGAGATATTCGCATGAAAAGGGTTTTGTTGTTATATTCGGCTGTTATGCTGTTTTTCCCGGGGACCATCTTTGCTGCTGGTGGGGGATGGCGATGGGAGCGGGCCTTGGCTGTCGATGATACGGGTACTCATTTGAAAAGGCCAATAAGTCTCTACTGGGAGCCTGCAGAATCACGCTATTATGTGGTGGACACAGTGAATGCCCGGCTCCTTTCTTTTGATGATAAGGGGGTATTCCTCAAACAACTTCGGGCTGGTGGGCAACTCAATACCCCTGTCGGTATAACCAGGGATGCGGCTGGGAATTTCTGGGTCATTGACCGCAAGCTTAACGTGCTTCAATACATTGATCTGAAGGAAAAGACAGTGAAGGGAAGCCAGGTCCTATATCCTGATGGAACCCCGGTCTTTCTCGATAAGATGGCCATGGATTCCGTAAACACCCTGTTTGTGCTGGACAGAAAAAAGGGTAGTGTGCTGCGCCTTTCCCACCAACTGGGAGTTACCGTTGAATACAAAAGTGATAAACCTGACTCGGGTTTCTTTGATTTTAAATTGAAAAAAGACGGAGTATGGGCCCTTGATCGAAATGCAAGGCGGATTACGGTTTTTACCCTGGAAGGTGGGATAAAAGAATATATTACCCTGCAGGGAGAAATGGATTTCCCGGTATCCTTTGATGTTGATGATGGAGGTTCAATCTATGTTATTGACCGGCATCGCAACAATATTGCCGTATTTGATCGTCGAGGGCAGTTTAAATATTCATTTCTTGAGACCGGGAGTGCAAGAGGTCAGCTTTATTTCCCGGTACAGATCCTGTTCGATGGCCAGGGATTTTTATGTGTGGTGAATGAAGGCAATGGCCGGGTGGATCTTTATCGGCGATAATTTTCAAACAGGCCCTAAGGTGCTGGAGCACTTTCAAGATAGGCATAGGCGCTGTGGTTATGGATTGATTCAAAACTCTCCATGCCGACGGAAAACCAGGAAATGTTAGGGTTGGCCCATGCCATTTCCGCAACCTTACGGACAACATCCTCAACAAACATGGGGTTATTGTAGGCCTGTTCGGTAACGAATTTTTCGTCCGGACGCTTGAGAAGGGCAAAGACCTGTGAGGATGCGCCAGCCTCCACCAGTGCGATTATATCTTCAATCCAAATATTTTTTTTGAACCGCACATTGAGATTGACCTCTCCCCTCTGATTGTGCGCCCCGTATTGACTGATCTCCTTGGAACAGGGGCATAGCGTGGTGATAGGGGCCCAGATTCCGAGGATGAAGTCCTTTTTGTGGCCCACTGCACCAGTGAATCTGCATTTATATGCCATAAGGCTCGTGGTCTTGGTCACCGGTGCCTGCTTCTCAAGAAAGAAAGGAAAGGTCATTTCCATATGGGCCGACTCTGCCTCAAGTTCGGTCTTCACCTCGTCGAGTAAATGGGAAAAGATGCGGACATTTATTTCATCCTGGTATTTATTGAGGACCCTGATAAAGGTGGAAACACACGTTTCGCGATAATGGCGCGGCATCTTTACATAGAGACTGATGCTGGCGACCGTTTCCAGTCGATTTCCCGTTTTTTTCTGAATGCTTACCGGCAGAGCAATATTTTTTATACCAACGGTTTTCAATTTCATATCCATTCCGCCTCGTTTATTGTTCGTTTCATTTTAACGGTGTTTGTAACTATTCAGGTTGTTTAGGCTGTAGTCTGTTAGGACTGCACAAAGAACAAATCAAGGACCCCAACACCTTTTCGGTCTCTAAAAGTTTCGGTCAGTTCAAATACTCAGAGCTTTGTGCAATATCACATGGTTATCCTACCCTATCCACCTAAACACCTACAGACTATCCACCTAAGTAGTTATCTTTAATTTTTTTAGGAGAATATCATGAGCAAGATACAGAGGGCATTAATCAGTTTGACGGATAAATCCGGTATAGAGATCTTTGCGAGAGAGCTTGAGACCATGGGGATAGAAATTCTTTCTACCGGGGGGACGGCAAAAAAACTCCGGGAAAACGGGGTTAAGGTGATCGATGTCTCGGACTTTACAGGCTTTCCGGAGATGCTCGATGGTCGAGTTAAAACCCTTCATCCCAAGGTGCATGGTGGAATTTTGGCCCGGAGGGATAACCCCGTGCATCAAGACCAGATGGCTAAACATGGGATCAAACCCATTGATCTTATTGTGGTGAATCTCTATGCCTTTGAAAAAACGGTTGCCGATCCCAATTGTTCTCTGGAGAATGCCATTGAGAACATCGACATTGGCGGACCAACCATGCTCCGGGCCGCAGCCAAAAATTATAGGGATGTGACGGTAATTGTTGATCCGGCCGATTATCCCACGGTACTCTCCGAGATAAAGACAGCCGGAAACACCACCCTTGCCACCCGCTTCCTGTTGGCCAGAAAGGTCTTTGCCCTGACCACCGCTTATGACCGG
>CAZDYX010000275.1:0-5298 GCA_964509775.1 uncultured Desulfobulbia bacterium
TCGTTTTTGTAGGCGCAAAGCGGCTTCACGATTCAAACAACTCCTCAATGGCAAACTGCGCCGCCGGTTTTATCAAGCGCTTGGGGTAATAGCCCTCGATAATCCCAAACACCTCTTCTGCTGTCCGGATATCCAGCTTCCTGATGAGAAACTCTATATCCTTTCTGTCCATATCGACCCGAGCGGCCATTACCTTCATGGCCAGAAGATAACGAGGATCGGCATAATATACCAGCAGATGAGAATACTCGGCTAGAATCTTCGTACTCTCATTACCGGCAAGAAACCCCTTGACCCCGTCGTTCAGCCAGTCGTCCGGCAAATGATGACGTTCCGCGACCCGTTTGGCTGCAAGCCGTATCTCGCGCACCGGCCTGAAAACAGCATCGACATCCTTCGTGGCTGGCCGGGCATCAAACACCAGGCACATCACCGCCCCGCCATACAGACAAATTTCTCCGACGACTCCCAAGACAGCCAGTTCTTCATTGAGCTGAACAAGATATCTATTGATTTCATCTTTTGTCATGCTCTGTCCCGTTCCTCCCCACTACGCTTCCGGATTCATCCTTTTCAGTAACTACGCCGATGGCCCCACGCCATGGCCCCCCCCACGATGAACAAACCCCAACCCTCACCCACTCCCAATCCCTCAATCCCAAAAATCTCGTTCCGTTAACGGGAATATACCGTCACTTGCTGACCAGGATATCCTCCAACAGGAGAAACTCCAGGTCTGAGCCGAAAAACATGTTCAGGGCGTCGGTGGGGGAACAGACCATGGGCTCGCCCCGGCGGTTCAACGAGGTGTTTAACACCACGGCATTGCCGGTGAGCTTTTCCAGTTCCTGGATCAGGGCATAATACCGGGGGTTGGTGTCCCTGGTGACCACCTGGGCCCGGGAGGTGCCGTCCTGATGCACCACCTCCGGAATCCGGGGGCGCCAATGGGGGGCCACATCAAAGGTGAAGGTCATATAGGGGGCGGGATGCCGGGTCTGGAGGATGTCCTCTGCCACCGTATCAAGAATGCTCGGGCAAAAGGGCCGCCAGCGCTCGCGATATTTGATCTGCTCATTGATGCGGTCCGCTATGCCCTTGATGCTGGGGCACCCAAGAATACTACGACAGCCAAGGGCCCGGGGCCCGAACTCCATCCGGCCCTGAAACCAGGCAAGGGGGTGGCCGGCGGCTAAAATTTTTGCTGCCTCCTGCGGCACCTCATTGATAACCCGCCATCGGGGTTTGCCCGGATGTTCCTTGCAGGCGGCAATGCACTCCTCTGTGGTATAGGAGGGGCCGAGATAGACATGCTGCAATCTTTCCACCTTGATGCCCAACTCTGTTGCCGCAAATGATGCCGCACCCACGGCAGTACCGGCATCGCTTGCCGCGGGCTGGACAAAAAGCTCGTTTACATAAGGCAGGGCCAGGATACGCTGATTGAGCTTCACGTTTAAGGCGCTGCCGCCGGCAAAACAGAGTCGACCGGTCTGCCGCAGGATATCACCCAGATAATGGTCGATGAGGGCCAAGGAAATCTCTTCAAAGAGCTGCTGCATGCTGGCGGCATAGTGGATATAGGGTTCATCGGCGCTGTCGTCATCGCCGCGCATGGGGCCGAGCCACTCCACCAGTTTGGGGCTGAAATAGTAGCTCTGGCCGTCCTTTTTGTAGCGCCTGAGGCCCACGGTGTTGATCAGGCGGGTGTTGACCTTAAGGTTCTTGCCATCAAAGGCGACCAGGGGCGAGAGGTCATAACGGGTGGGGTCGCCGTAGGGCGCCATGCCCATCACCTTGTATTCGCCGTCCAGCATCTCAAAGCCGAGATACTGGGTAAAGGCGCCATAGACCCCGCCCAGGGAATCCGGATCATAAAATTCCTTGATTTTGTAAATCTTTCCAGCCTCGCCATAGCCAAAAAAGGTGGTGGCATATTCCCCTTTGCCGTCGATCCCTAAAATCGCGGTTTTGCCTTCAAAGCCGCTCAGATGATAGGCGCTGCTGGCATGGGCGAGATGGTGCTCCACCGGGAAGAATCGGATGTCATCCCAGCAGATGCCGAGCTTGGCCAATACCTCTCTTACCCGCCGGACATTACGGCGATAGCGGCGGTTACCGTTAAAAATGGCGTCCAGTGCCCGATCCGGCGCATACCAGTAGCCCTTGGCAAAATGCCAGCGGTCCGGCGCAAAGATGCTGATCGCGGCATAGGGAAAGGCCACCACCTCCACCTCGGCCGGTCTGACCCCGGCATACTCCAGACAAAATTTTGCCGATTCATAGGGCAAATGGTGTTTTGCATGTTTGATGCGGTTAAAACGCTCCTCCTCGGCCGCCGCGACGAGTTTTCCGTCGATATAGAGGGCGGCCGAGGGATCATGGGTAAGGGCCCCGGAAAGACCCAGGATTATCCTTGGCATACGGGATTCACCTTAATTGAAGTTGTGCCAGCCGGGCCTTAAATCTCTCGAAAACCTGGGGGAGATCGGCCCAATTTTTCAGCAATCGTTCGCAATCCCGTTCAAAGGCCCGGCCAAAACATCGCACCGATTGATGGGCACGCATACCGTCTATATCGATCACCGAGAGTTTGCCGTTGGCGACCAAGAAATTGGTCGTCTTGAAGTCGCCATGGGAAAGCCTTGCATCGGCAAACACCTGGAGTAATTCGCCGAACTGATTGACAAGATCCATGGTCATCTGAATATCTTCGGGGTGTCTATGGAGCAGGCTGTAGGCATTCATGCCAGCAACATACTCGGTGACGAAATAGGAGGTGGAGCGCAGGAAGCCCCGACGTCTTTCCAGGAGCAGAACCGGTCTGGGCGTGTTGATTCCCAACAGTGCCAGGCGATGGGCATTCCTCCAGGACACCCAGGCCCGGGTAGGCCGGAAGGCGCGTTTTACGGCATGCCAGGGGTTCTTGATATTATTACGTTTGACCACCAGTTGTCGGCCATCCAGAGTTACCAGGGCCACGGTGGAGGAGTTGCCGTCTTTAAGCAATGGGCTTTCGCTGATAAGGGCATCCGGATCGGCCAGGAAACGGATCATTGCCGGCGTATAAAGGTGCCGGTCACATACGAGAAAACCGGACCAATCCTTTAAGCAGACAAAGGCAGAGGACTCCCGAAATATCTTTTTCAGGTATTTACGCATCCGGATCTTCCGCTGTCGGCCGAGTTCGGCAGTTAAACGCCTCTCTCTCAGTGGGTCTGCATCCCAACCCCTTTTTTCGACATACGCCCTGAAAATCTCCGGGATCAAAACATCTTGGTGGGGAAAAAATTGGGCAAAGAAGAGTCCCAGGTTCCGCAGGCTCGCATCCTCTGCCAAGGGACTGCCGGCTCGGGAAACATCGACCTCGTCCCCGTCGATGGTGTAGAGACACTCCTTTTCCAGGAGAAAATTCCCCATATGAAGGTCATCCTGCTTGAGTCCGGCATCATGTTGTCCGGCAATAATGGCTATCAGGCGTTTCAGGAGATCAAGGCGCTCACTTTCATTGTCCACCTCCGAAAAGATCTGGGAAAGAGACCGGGCCGTTAGGAGCCGTTCAAAACCAAGGACCGGCGTGTTGTCATGGGCCAGTCCGGCCTGAAACACCAAGGCCGGGGTCCTGATCCCTGCCCTTTGTAGGGCCTCTACGCCCCGGACCTCCCGAGCGGCGTGATTCCGGCCGCGGCGAGCGGCAAAGAAGACCTTGGCCACCACCGGTCTTCCCTGCCAAACACCGGCGCATACCACCCGTTTTCGCGGAACCGTACGTAAGACCTGTTCCACCAGCAGTTCCTGGGCATGGCCGTCGCAGACGAGCGCCATGCGAAACGGAACGCTAAGCTCGGGTCCAGTTGCCCGCAAAATCTCGCCGGCAGCGATCAAGGGAAGAACATGTTGCCTGTCGGCGCTCATAATTTGGACTGATTGGGTCCTTATTCCTCGTTTTCCCGGACGATGATGGCCTTAGGAAAATCCCGTCCGGACGGCGTTGCGCGGCCTTCTGACAATGCTGCCTCATTCAGTTTATTAAGGTAGTCAATAATCGCGTTCATATGCTGCTGCATGGTGATCATACGCTCCCGCATATGCATGATTACCTCCACCCCGGCCCAATTTACCCCTAGTTCCCTGGACAAGACCAAAATAGTCCGGACAGCATCGAGATCGTTGTCCGTAATATACCTCTTGTTCCCGGCTTCCTGGCGTGGCGATACAAAACCCTCGCCTACGATCCGGCAGATGGTCCGTTCACTCACCCCAAAGATATGGGACACCTCTCTCACGGTAAAAAATTTTTTGTTGTAAGTCATGGTCTACCACCCTGTATCAACCCTCGGGTTTTCGGTTTCCAGACGTGCGAACTCTTCCATCAAGGCCCTGGCCTTACTGCTAAGCTGTTTGGGTGCCACAATCTTTATGAGGGCGTATTGATCACCGCGACCATCACCTTTCAGATGGGGAACACCCAGCCCCCGCATCCGTAATTTCTGTCCCGACTGGATACCCGGTGGAATGGTTAGGGTGGTCTTGCCATCGAGGGTGGGGATAATCACCTTTGTCCCCAGGACAGCCTCTGATACACTGATCGGAACATCAAGAAAGATATCATCATCCTCGCGTTTGAAAAAGGGATGTTTGGCCACCTGTAACACAATGTAAAGATCGCCCGCAGGACCGCCCTTTTGTCCTGGTCCGCCCTTGCCGGCCAGGCGAATGCGAGAATTATCCTGCACCCCAGTAGGGATTTTCACCTGTACCCGCTCACTTTTTACGGTCTGGCCCCGACCAAGGCAGTTGGGGCAAGGATCAGTAATGACCTTTCCGGTCCCTGCACAGCGGCTGCATGGTTGCGAAAAATTAAAAGAGCCCTGGGCGATCTTGGTTATGCCGGACCCTTGGCAAACTGGGCAGGTCTGCGGACGAGAGCCGGCCTTGGCCCCCGAACCGAGACAGGCCTCACAAACAGACTCTTTTTGCAGGAGGATCTGGGTTAAGCCTCCGAGGGCCGCCAACATAAAATCGATCTCCAGAGAATACTCAAGATCCTGGCCTTGACTCGGGCCAGGTGTCTGGCCGCCCTTGCCGGCATTTCGAAAAAAATTGCCGAATAGATCCCCAAAATCAGCAAACCCTTCTGCCCCAGTGGATTTACCGCCAAAATCCGTAAAAGGAGCCCTTCTTCCCGCCCCATGTCGATACGTCTCCTCTGACCTTCTCCCCGGATCAAATCCCTGTTCAAAGGCGCTATGGCCGAACGTGTCGTATTTCTGCCGTTTTTCCTTGTCCTTCAGGATA
>CAZDYX010000276.1:0-5226 GCA_964509775.1 uncultured Desulfobulbia bacterium
TCAGAAACGTCCGGCTCATCTATATATCCCAAACGCCTGGCCAAGCCGTACTGGTGTTGTTCAGGTTGTTCAGGCTGTAGGCTGAAGGCTGTTAGTCTTTGCGCATGGACCGCAGTAGGGCACCCAGAACCTTCTCGGCCTCCACCATTTTCAAGTCGCATTCAGAAACGTCCGGCTCATCTATATATCCCAAACGCCTGGCCAAGCCGTACTGGTAATGCAGTTCTCGTAAGGAACCGAAGGCAATTTCAAGAAAGCGAAGGTATTCAACCTGACTCTCACGAGCGCACCCTTCAACGATGTTTGACGGAACCGAAACCGCCGCTCTTCTTATCTGCGAAGTTAACCCATAAACTTCTTCCTTGGGAAAACCCTTGGTCGTCCGATAGATCATGGCCGCCAATTCGTCGGCCAGTTCAAACGCTCTGAGTTTCGTATGGTCACGCATGATTTCCTCCTCCTCCTCCTCCTCCTCCTACAGCCTACAGCCTACAGCCTACAGCCTACAGCCTACAGCCTCACAGTCTATATCCCTGAGTAGTTACGATTTTTTCTTGAACGTGACGTGTTCGCAAAGGTCGATCTGGGGAATTTTATACCTGGAAACGAACTTGCCTGTTTTTTCTTTGTCCTCAAAAATACTCTCCGGGATAGTAGTCGAAGGCAGATTATTTTTTTCTTTGGCAGTAAGGCACTCCCGTGGTGTCTCGGTGATCACGAGGTTCTTTTCTTTAATGACGTCCCGGACTATCGCGGCATTGCATTTTTCGACCATTTTGTTGAAATTTTTTGCAAATACGCCGTTAGTAACAAAAACAAATTCGTCGATCTTCCCGTCCTTAAAACCGGTCCGGATTCCCTTGAGCTGTCTCTCAAGCTCGGCTTTATTTGCGCCATACTGCCCTGTCTTTGAATATTTTGCGTCAATCCCCACTGTTTTTTCAAACATAAGGCCCAGACCAACATTCTTATGCACGAGGACATCCGCTTCGATGGTGCCAAATCTTTTAGGTTGAGTATGGCCGGCGGCCATCTTCATGCCAAAATCAACCCGGTCAACAGGATCAATCGAAAGCGTTTTTCCGAATTTTGTTTGAAATTTTCTCTCAATCAGGGCTGCGGTGCTCAATATCTCATAGTGGTGCTGTACAGCGCTCTGGCCTGGGGCACGCTCTGAGGTGGCCTGCATGAAAAGGCCCATGGCGGAGGGATGATCCTTGAGAATAACCCGATAAGCATCGGGGAGTTGCTCTTTTTCTTCCGCTGTCATCTCGCTTGGGAGACTTTTAACTAACAGCGTCTTCACGGAGTGAAAAGCGCGGTGCTCCGGATTTTCGAGGATCTCAAGCAGGGTCTTTGATGAGGTTGACCTGTGGAGTGCCGCCCGTATAGCCTCACGACGCTCCTTGGTCAGAGGCTCGGCCGCGTGACTGACATTTCTCCCCAAAGACTTCATCGATTCCCTGTGGTCGTCGGGAGTAAAAATTCTTGTGCAACCCATGTGGTCACCTCCGTTATCTGATGGAATTCCTCAGGCTTTCATGCACCTCCCGCCACTCATGCAGGGTGGCCTTGCTTTCCTGATACTCTGCGTATCTTCTGTCCAGTTCTCGTTTTTGCCATTCCGGCAAGGGTAGTTCCGCATTGCTCCGGGCGATGGAATCCCAAATGTCTTCCACCAGGAGAATTTTTTCCGGGATGGTCAATCGGTCAATTTCTTGAAGCAGATTATCATGTTGCATGCCATGGCCTCCACTGACTGTTCATCTGTATACTTGTCCAGAAAAGTTTCTTCCTCCCGCAGAGGCGCAGAGACGCTGAGGATTTTTTTTGGGTCATTCTCTGCGTCTCTGCGCCTCTGCGGGAAATCATTCCTACTACGCTCCGGCGGAAAAGACTTTTCTGGATAGCTATATTTGTCGAGCATAGATGTTTTTTCGTCCATTATCCCCCTGATTCCAGAAAATCTTCACGGCTTGCGAAAAATTCCGGTTCACTTTGCACTTTTCACTTTGCATTGCGGCCAATGGCCGCGCCGTGGGGGGCTTCAGCCGTTTCAGGCCGTTCACCTACCATACTCCCGGAACCGGCGATGCCGGAATTGGTGTATGAGCCGTACCGAACCGTCCGGCAGATGCTCCTCCACCGCTTCGCGTTCGGTGGTGGAATAGACCGGAATAAAACCGGACGCCAGGGCAAAATCCACGATCAGGTACACCGCGCCGAAATCGCCCTGAACAAGGATAAAATCCCCGTCTTCCGCCTCGGCCCTAAGCCAGGCAAAAACCGGTCGGAGATGCGAGGTCAGCTCGGCAAGCGCGGGCGGCACCTTGGACCAGACCTCCCGGATATCCGGCGGTGCCTGTATAACTCTCACCACCCCGAGTGACGCCCGAGCGTCGGCCTCTTGCGCGGCGGTGAGGGTGTGATTGAAGAGGAGGAAGAGGGAGGGCCTCATTTGCTCGGCCATTTGAAACTCATATTTTTGGGATCGTTGGAGAAAACAACAAGGTTGTATTCCTTGCCGGGTTCGATATCTGAGGGCGTTGCCCCCTCTGCGCTCGGGTGGAGCATACCGATACCAGTTCCATCCTTGACTTGAAAACACCATTTCTCTTTTTTGCTTTTTTCTTCAAGAACGACACACTTGACAGTGTCGCCACTTTTAAAGTCCCGCTGCAATTGCGGCTGAGCTGGAGCGGGGGCATGCACGCCACCTTTTTGTTTATGGGGGTTTTGGCCGGCCGGAAAATGTCCACCCCCACCCTGTCCCTGCTGGACAAAGTCTGGCTGGATTTCACCACAAACCTGCGCTGGAGACGGCAGGACGCGTCGTTCTTTCCATGGATCTGTCGGCTGCAAAGGTGTGTAGTCGCAGTCTGTTCGAGCCTGGTTTCGAAGCAGAAGAGTGAGGTCTTTGATCCTGGGGATATTCCAGAATTCCGTCCCTGCTAACCCACCGCAATTGTTTTGCCAGTGAACTTGCAGCGCGCTTTGAAATTTCGTCATATATTCGGCGGAAGCCAGCTCTATGGTGCTCGCCGCATTCCATCCGGTGTACCGGTCCTGACGATTCTCCCGGAAAAGCCTGGTGGTGATCCGCACTCGCCCCATGCCATAGGGCTTGCCCATACCGATCCGGTGCCTGGATTCATCCTTGAGTTTGAGGGCGGTGAGCAATGCACCAAGTTCTATGCCCGAGAGATTTTCAAAATATATTTTTGCCCGGAACCGGCGCCCTGGCCTGACCGGCCGAATAACGGTTTGCTGGGGAGTTTTATTTGGATTGTTCGTGTTATTCCACGGACGGTCTTCCCTTAATCTATATTGAAACAACCGGCCATTTTGATCGCATTGCGCTAATTCTGGATTTTCGCTGACGCTGTCCGGCAAGCCATTTTTGTTCCAATAGAGTTTGTACCCCCTGATTGTTGTCCCCGTGGTAGGGACCACGGCATTCGGGTCGTTTTGGTCGACGGGTAATTGATAGGTACCGGGCAATGGATGATCATAATGAAGCAGGAGGCTTTTTTTATTATTGTTGGGAATTTGGGGATAGGCAGATGCCCTGAGGGGCTGGACCAGATAGTTCTGGAACGAAGTCGGTTTCGGATTGGACAAAATTTTGGGAATAATCCGGCCACTATTTTGGTTTTCCAGAAAGGGTGAGCCGTTATCGGTCACAGGAACAAGTTTGGCATCGGAAAAACGAACCCGGCCCTTGCGGCTGGTGGTGCCAAAAATCGCCTCGGCCAGGTCAGTCACGTCTGAATTCTGAAAAAAGTCGGGAATGAAGTTGTTAACCGAGTGGTTATAAGGGATGCGAAACATCATGGTCGGACCAAAAAAGATAAGGCCCTTTGGATTGTCATTACTTATCGCCGCCGGGTCGATGAGATAAAAGATCGGCTCACCATTGGCATAGAGTTTTCGACACTCTATACCCCGGTTGATACCCCTGTCATCCTCGTACATCCGGCGGATTTCGTCTGGCACCGGTATTTTTTTGCTTGCATCCGGGTCTTCTTCATAGATGATACAGTGCATGTGTTTGCTCCCCAGATGGCCGCTGCGGACAAGGACGGCCGGTACGAAACATATTGGTGCGTCATTGGTAGGGGTTCGTTTGATAATATGGGTGCTGGTAGCAGGAATGTCAGCCAGAAAAAGGTTGGGTTTGGGCGGCGTCCCCGGTCTTGCATATCTTGCAGTCGGTGGCAGAACCCAGACATCGACCAGGTCGTCGGGGCCATACTTCTTTTTGGGGTCGCGGGCCTGTGCAAAGGGCGGGTAGGTCCGGGTATGGATGAAGGATTCTCCATAATATTCGACAGCCGGCCTGATATGCCAGTGGCCGCGGGGATCCCGATGAAGATACCCTCCCTTAAGATTGACGGACGGGTAAGAAAGCGGGTTGCCCGTGCCGAGCATCCTTTCCCTATAGGCCTTGCCGAGGGAAGTACTCTCAGCCACGGCGCGATAGATGAGTTTTTCATCGAAAACGGCCGTCATCTTGCCGAAGCCGATGATCTCCACCAGGGTTCGGAGCATCCCGCGCAGGGAGCTGCCCGGAATGACTGGCTGTGCCGGATTCCCATGATGGAAGAACTCCTGCCGTTCAGGAGTCAGATAGACTTTTGTGTCCGCCAGGGCAGGGCGGTAAGCGCAGCGGGTGTACAGCAGGGTTTCTGTTTTGATATCAAGTTCGATAAAGCCGGTGTGCCTGGTGCTGTCATAATGGTCATGGGGAGGGATTGTTTCTGCTGCAACGGGATAGACGGCGGCCGGAAGCGGGACGAAATTGTACGGCGCTTTCATTAAACGGTCTGAGAGGACCGGGGCCTGCTGAGGAAGTATGTTCGTCGGTATTGCCATGGCTGAAATCTCCTTGGTTGAGAGGATCAGATTATGCTTCACAAAGGTCGAGCAGACGGCTGTTGGTAATTTCAAGCATACCGTTGTCTGGCCGCGGGACACAGTAATGCCGCACCAGCAGGCGGAAGCGTTGGCCTGTTCCGTCCCAGTCAAGCGGCAGGGCCTGCCATTGCCCGGCTGGACCTTCAAGCAGGGAGAACGTCACACCGGCATGGCTTTGGCTGGCCAGCCTTTTCCCAGCGAGAAGAATCTGTTTCTCGTCGCAGGCGTACTGCCGATCAACGCTATTCTCGCGGGCGAGACTGAGCCGGAGTCCGTCATGGGCTCGCCATACGCGCAGTTCCTGGTCCC
>CAZDYX010000277.1:0-3957 GCA_964509775.1 uncultured Desulfobulbia bacterium
TGCCTCCGGAACCTCCAGGGCCTCTACTTCCTCGACCGGTTCAAGGACTTCGTCAACGACCGGTTCCTCATCGATCAGTTCTTCGACCAGTTCTTCGAGGACCTCCGGGGTTTCATCGTCAACGACCTCAAGTTTTTCCTGGGCCGGGGCCTCTTCAACCTCAATCTCCTCAAGGTCCTCGGCAGGCTTTTCTTCGAGCTCTTCGACCACGGAATCAACCACCTCGTCCTTGTCTTCTTTTGAACTGATTTTGTCGGCAAGGAACCCGGATGGTATTGTTAGGTCATCCATGTTGCTATCAGGGGGGATAATTTTTTCCGGTGGAGATGGTTCTCTGAAATCGTTTTTTCCCCCTGGCACACCGTCTTGGCCAGGTTTAAGGTCTGCATCCTGATTTTTCCCGCCCTGTTCCGTCAGGACCTTGATTAATCCCTTTGCCTCTTCAAGCTCCTTAAAAACCGAGACCAACTCGTCCATACCGTAACTTTTGGTCATTTTGGTCATAAGATTTTTGAATTGGGTGGCAAAGTCAATCAGTGATTGTGCGGTGGCAGAGTTGACGCCTAGGTCAAGGATGTCATCCTTCTTTTCCTCTGAGATCTCAAAAATGTTCTTGCGGCCAATGATTATGCCTTCTGGATTCCCTCCATCTTTGGCAAGTTTTTTAAGACTCTTGTTGATAGCCGATTTGAGACTGCTGAATTTTTTTCGTTTGGCCCGAAGGGACTCGATGTCATTTTCTGGAATATCCCACAACTGACGGACCAGGGTATCGGTTGTTATTTTTTTGAGTTCCTGAATATCGTTTTCGGAGTGATAATGAGAACGGAGAAGCTCGACAAACTGGTATCTCAGAGAATCACGGTTTGAGGCCCCTAGATTTTTGATGGCCTCGTCTATACCGCCAATGGTAATAAAGGTTTGCATGGATGGTTATTTCTGGAAGAGAGGGGTTCTTATGGGTCCCCTCGGGAATGGTGTTGCCCCTGTTTCATCACAAGCCGGGGAAGAATATATGATATAATTTTAGGCATGGTTCAATAGGTTCCACGTTCACGGTTCCAAGTTTGGAGGATGGTGGCTTTAAGGAACCCAACCTTGAACCCTTGAACCGGGAACGTTGAACCATGCCTAATCTTATTATATCGCACCGGTTGAACGTCTGACAAAATTTTTGTATGGTATTTTCTCACAAAATTATATCAATTTTACCCTGTTGTTGGTTATCCTAGAAGCTGTATCTACCCGTTACGAAGAAGGAATTTAACTGCTCGGAGCAGACAATGACAAACCCGTTGATTATTGTCGAGTCACAACATAAGGCCCGAACCATTAAGCAGCAGTATGACGGCGAACTAGATTTTCTTATTGTCCAGGCACCGCCGATAAAGGTGACGTGTTCCCATACCGGGCAAGGAGACGATAAACAACGCTTTGTGTTTACGCCCATGCCTTCGGAGAGGACCGTTGTAGACGAGTTGGTGCGAAACCTTGATCGCGATATCTATATCGCCCTTGACTCTGACGAGAGAGGGGAGTGCTGGGCATGGGTGATCAGCGAGTATCTGTTGTTAATCTCCAAAGGCGCGAAAACCGCCAGGCGCATTCATCTTCTTGGCATCGGCAGGGACGAGTTGCGGGAATCGTTTAAGCTGGTGGAACCGGTCATGATCGAGAGGGCAAAAAAATTCTTTTTTTCTAATCTGCTAAACAGTTATCTGGTGAAACATATCAGGAGGTTGCTTGGCACCTCAAACGGTCCCGGCAATCTTCCCCTTGGCTACACCACGCTCACGATTCTTTTTCTCCTTGCCGACCGGGAGGGACAGATAAGGGAATACATCAGACCGCCCAAGTGGCGAGTCCGCGTAAGGCTCTCCGGACCAGACGGAGAATTTGACGCCTGGCTTGTCCGGGCAGAAGGTATTACTGAAGACGGCTTCCTGAAAGGTCCGTCAGACTGCAAGCAGGCGGTCACCCTGTTTAAGGACATTGCACTCCGGGTACAGGACATTGCCCGGACCGAGATGGATGTGCCTGCCCCCATCCCTTATAGGCTGAGGGAACTCCTGCACGATTCCTGGATTTACCTGCGCATGTCGCCGCAAAAGGCCTTCAATGCCGTGCAAGAGCTGTTTGCCGGGGTCAAGAAGGACGGCGCGTATACCGGGCTCATCTCCACCTATCATTCTATGACGGCGACTTCTCTGTCGCCGATAATAAAGAAAAACGAGGAGTACGCCCGGCAGTCTTTCGGCGCAGATGCCATGGGTGAAGGTGGCGAGCCGGAAGAAAGCGACGAGGTCTTTATCTTTCCCCTCATGCCTCAGGTCTCATCCACGGATCTCGATGGAGAGACGCACGGAGAGACCTCCCGCCTCTACGAACTGATCCGTGACCGTTCATTGGGTGGTCGGATGAAAGACGCAGAGGGAGAAGATATCGAGGTTACGCTGGCTGCAGGATCGGCCTGTCTTTTTGTCTCCAGTGGTCGCGTCATAACAGAGCAGGGATTCCTTGCCGGCTGTCAAAACGTCCGTGATCGGGCACTTCTCGCTGCAAGCCCGCTTTCCGGACTTACAAAAGACCTGGAACTTGTTACGATCCAGATTGTGCCTGAGCCGGTTTCTGATCATCTGCCGGAATATTACACCATCGAAAGCCTGTTCACGGACCTGGCCGAATTTTCTATCAGGCCGGATTTTTTCACGGTCACAATTCTTTCGCGCCTTATTGAGACGGGTTATCTGGCCATGACACCAGAAGGCGGGATTCGTTGCGAGGAAAACACCTTCAAGGTGGTGAACACCATGGACCGCGTGCTTCCAGGTATATCCGGTTTTAGTCTGTCCGCCTATTTCGTCCAGATCCTGACCGAACTCGTGAGTAACCGCAAGACCCTGGAATTTGCCCTGCAATCGTTTGAACAGACCTTGATCATGCGGGGAAAGCCCCTGGTTCGCGAATCATTGGACCAACGCCTGGCAAAGAGGATCAGGGGGTCTGAGCGGATTATCAAGGCCCCTTCGGTCCCGGAGATAACCCCTCTTGAGACCCCGGTCTCCCGGACAACCCCTGACCTTGAGGCGGCTGAAGGCGCCAAGTCGGTCGTTGCGGATTTTGTTCCCGGGAAAAAGACCGGGGAGGATGCTGGTATGGAAGCCGCTGCCTCGATTCCGGTGCCGGAGGAGACCAAACAGGCTATTTCCTCCGACAAGGAGGGAGAACGTGAGGTTTCTTTCTTGAAACCGGACGAGGCGGTCGATGCCAGGGATGTGGAGGAAACGGCCGCTATTGACGTGTTTGATCTTGCTCCTCCGGCAGAGGAGATAACCGGTAAATCCACCAGCGCTGTCGATTCATTACCGGATACAAAACCTGCCGGACAGGTGCGGGAAGAGACGTTGGTTACGGCAATAAAATGTCCGGGTTGCGGTCGTCCAATGACGACCAAGGTGGATGGTTTTGGAAAATACTGGGCCTGTTCCGGATTTCCTGCCTGCCGGCATTCTGAGTCTTATGCTGAACCCGAGGAGCAGAAAAGCACCTGCCCTCTCTGCAAAAATGGGAAAATATTAAACACTCGCACCACGGCCGGTCGGGATTTCTTCGTATGTTCAGAACGGGAATGCGATTTTATGGCTTGGTCCTTTCCCCATCTTATTCCTTGCCAGATATGTGATTCCCCTTATCTGGTTGAGAAAAAAACCATTAGCGGTAAGCCATTCCTGCGTTGCCCCCGGGCTGGATGTCGATACCAGCAGCCCTTTCCGGGCGATGACGGCAGCGGTCTACTGCCACCGGAAGGAGGCCAGACCGTTGGTCCAGGAAAGGCGCGTCGGGTCGTGCGAAGGGTGGTAAAGGGAGGGGGTGGCAAAAAACGGGTGGTGGTGAGGCGGAAATAAGGTAACTACTCAGGTGGATAGTCTGTAGGTGGATAGGTTGATAGGGGGGATA
>CAZDYX010000277.1:3967-5224 GCA_964509775.1 uncultured Desulfobulbia bacterium
CATTGGAATCCTTGATTCGTTCTTTGCGCATTCCTAACAGACTACAGTCTAACCAACCTGAGTAGCTATGTTTTTTAAATCTGATTCAACTTAATGGATAAGGGTACCGTATGCCGATTTACGAATTTTATTGTGAATACTGCAACACCATTTTCAATTTCTTCTCCCGCCGGATCAATACCACTGCCCAACCGTTGTGTCCCTCCTGCAAGGAACGGCCGATAAAAAGGCAGATGTCAACCTTTGCAACCATTGGCAAGGCCAAAGAACCAGGGGGCGATTTTGACCTGCCGGTGGACGAGGGGAAAATGGAACGCGCCATTTGCGAACTCGCCCGCGATGCCGAGGGAGTGAACGAAGACGACCCGCGACAGATGGCGAGACTTATGCGTAAACTGTCCGAAAAGACCGGACTTAATCTTGGATCGGGGGTGGAAGAGGCCATGGCGCGCCTTGAACGGGGGGAGGACCCGGAACAGGTTGAAAGCGAGATGGGTGACATCTTTGATGCAGAGGATCTCTTCTCCATGCCGGGGAAAAAGGGGGGACGAAAGGGACGAGGTGCCCCTTTCCGCGATGAAACTCTCTACGAGCTCTGAGCCTATTTTTTTAGATTGTTTATATAGCGTGATGCCTCGGCAGCGAGATCCTGTTGATCGATGAGAATCGATATTTCGTTGTTTGTTGACAGGGCCGCCTGGGTAAGATTATGGCTGCCGATAAAGATATAACGGCGGTCAATAACCACCATCTTGGCGTGGGTGGTGGTTTTCGGTGCATCAAATACCACCTCGATGCCATTTTTTTGTAATTTATTTCCGGAATGGCGGTTTTCCTTAGTTAACCCCTCATCATGACCTGATTCCTCAAGGACCACCAGGATACTTACCCCCCGTTTATGAGCCCTGATAAGTTCTTCCAGGATGGCTTCCGGTCGGTTATGTTTCGACTTGGTGGTTTTAAAAATAAACATCGCTATTTCAATGCGTTGAGTGGCATGCTGGATATAATAACGGAGGGTTCCATAGAAGGACTCGTCAGGAAGAAGTGTTACCGTGGCTGATCTGACGGGGCTGCTTTTTGTTCCTTGCCGGTCTTTGGCAGAAACGCTCCCAGGGAAACCAATCAAGAACAGTAAGATGATCAAGACCAGTACCGGTCTCGAATTCTCCAAAGATCGGCGGAAATCCGGGCATGGTTCAATAGGTTCCACGTTCACGGTTCCAGGTTTAGAGGATGTTGGCTTCCAGGAACCTA
>CAZDYX010000278.1:0-5213 GCA_964509775.1 uncultured Desulfobulbia bacterium
GGTTGTTTAGTCTGTAGTCTGTTAGGGGCAGAGCAACGAACGTATCAGACACAAATAGGATCTCATCAGCAAGTTCAAATGCTCTGAACTTAGCGAAATTTCGAATTTTTCTTCTTTACCTATTCACCTTAACACCTACAGACTATCAACCTGAGTAGTTACCAGTGAAATTGCTGGAAAAAGAGGGGATCGGCCTATGATAACAGGGAAGGGATGGTTTTTTGGTATCGTTATCGTGGTATCACTCTTTGCCCCCAGACCGGGGGATGCGGCCATCTATTCCTTCGTTGACAATATGGGCGTCCTCCATTTCAGTAATGTCCCGGATGATCCCCGGTATCGGCTGGTTCCCGGGATGAGTATTCCCCGGCGCCAAGACCGGCCGGTGCTCAGCCGTTACAACTACGACGCCGTTATTGATTCCACGGCCCGGCGTTTTAATGTGGATCCCCATCTTGTCCGGGCAGTCATCAAGACGGAGTCGAATTTTGATCCTCGGGCGGTTTCTCAAAAAGGGGCCATAGGATTGATGCAGCTTATGCCGGAGACGGCGCGGGACATGGAGATCCAAAATCCCTTTGATCCGATGGAGAATATTTTCGCCGGGACCCGGTATCTGCGTAAACTTTTTGACCAATTTGACGGGGATCTTGGGCTTGCCCTGGCTGCCTACAATGCCGGACCAACCTTGGTTGCCAAAACCGGCGGAATACCAATGATTACTGAAACCATAGAATATATCAAGAAGGTCTTGATTACCTATAAACGGTACCGGCAGGATGCATTGAATAATTCGAGGTAGGGTTATGACGGAGCTTGCGGTGCGACGGATTGTCACCATCCCAAATCTTCTCACTGGTTATCGGTTTGCCGTAATTCCGCCGCTCATGGCTTGCCTTTTTTCAAATGCGGATGTCTGGATCAGTTTGTTCGCCTTTAGCCTTTTCCTCTCCGGAGCCCTTACCGATTTGGCCGACGGTTATTATGCGCGTAAACGGCGGAGCGAGACCATCCTGGGTAAACTTATGGATCCGTTGGCCGATAAGCTCTTGGTGGCCACGGCCCTTATCATGTTGATCCCCATGGAAAGGGTCCCGGCCTGGGTGAGCCTCCTCATTATCGGGAGGGAGATATTTATCACGGGTTTACGTGGGGTGGCCGCCTCCTCCGGGGTGGTGATCTCGGCAAGCGGTCTTGGCAAACTAAAAAGCCTTTTTCAATATACTGCCTTATCTATCCTTATTTTTCCGTCCGAGCTTCTTCCTTTTTTTTTCCTCCATCAACTTGGGCTTACCATTCTCTATGTATCGTTGGCCTTGACCCTGTGGTCCGGTATCGATTATTTCTGTCGTTTCCAGAAGGTATTCCTCGATACACCGCCGAAAACGTGATGATCTCGTAAAAAAGTCAAAAATCCTTCCAGACCCATGCGAGCTACGAGTAGGGGCGGGTTTGAAACCCGCCCCTACTCGTAGACCAACAAACGTGGGTGAACGGTTACGTTTGTGGCGGCAGACCATTGCCGATCACGACGCCACTGGCTTCAGGTCAGGTAATATACGAACCAGTCGACGACGGTTGGCTGGGCTATGAGGAGCCCTGTATCACCATCGAGTGAACTAGCGACCTTGTAAAGGCGTGGCGGATGAAGGAGTTTTGCCTTTTTGCCCCCTAAAGTCGCTCTATTCCCAAGATTGTCCGACTTTTTTGCGCACATCCAAACTATTTTTCCCTTGACGCTCTGCTTTTCTTCATGGTAGCTATGCCTAAAGGCTGTTTTTTGGTTGGGAGGCGGAAGACTGACAGCGCATATTTTCCTTCTTGCCTTGGCCACCCCGAAAGCAATTTCTTATCACTTATCACTATATCACTTCACTTATCCGTCGTTCCCCGTTCACGCAGCATGTTTTTTTTGAATTCGTCAAAGGCATTGAACAGATTCTCCGGATTGGTATCGAGCCAGCCTGCATTGGTGGAATTCGGCTTCCCCACCCGGACAATCCCGAAATGATCACAACGTATCCCGGCCTCGGTACTGGTTTCGGCAAGCCTTACAAGTCCCGGCGATTCCGGCTGCATCTGATCGTATTCTCGGAGCAGGGGAAGACCCCGGCACTCTTCGGCAAACATGGCAAGAATATCGTATTCCATGAGACGCCCGTACTTGAACGGCTTGGGGAATTGCATGGATAGCATAACCCCCAGACGCCATTGCGAACTGGTAGAATAATGAAAATCCAGCCGTTGAAGATTGTATGCCTTGGATAACAAGGTCCTTGTGGCATCGAAAGAGGCCATAACTGAGTCATGATAAAGCAGGTCAAAACGGAACAAACCCGAATTGGAATCGGCTTCCCGCAGAACAGCTTTAATCCCTGCCGGGATATTCGCCACTATCTTCGGTGCGAGATTAATATTGATATCGATGAAGTCGACCAGTTTATAGGAAGGGAATTTAGATAATTCACCCTCCTGCAGATCCAGATAGAGATGCTTCATCATCTTTTCCAGGTTGATACGGTTCCGCCCCCATTCCTGCAGCTCGTCGCAGAGGCGGAGCAGACAGGCAAGAGGATGCCTCTCGAAATGCAGTGTCGTATCACCCAGGTTGTGGCAGGCAATGGCATGCAACGCTTCCCGATTCCTTTTCAGGCTATTAAGAGCTTCTTCGCTCCCCCAAGGCAGACTGAGGAGTTGGCCGACCCGCAGGGCGCTCAAAACGCCATGGTCCCGGAGGGCTTCCTCACCGTGATCCGCCAACACATCTTTCATTTCGTCCTGGCTGGCGATATACCTCCCCAGTTCGCGGACAAAATCCACCTGCGATTCCGGCGTAAAAGTGACACCCTCAGTGTTGGATTGAATCCGAAAAGGCACCCCGCCAGGGAGTTTGAAGTACTCGTTCCAGGCTTTGCCATCCTTGGAAAGATTAATCTGGTAGGCGATATCATGGAGCAGGCTGGCGATTGCCCAGTTCCGTAACCAGTCTTCAACCCTGCCTAACAATTTGTTGTCCTTTGAGGAAAGACTATTCAAATGTTCCGATAGGGGTTTGCGGGCGCTTTCGATCCAGGTCAGCTCCGTGTTCAGAAGAAGATACCCCAGAAGAAAGACGTCGATGACATGCAGCAGATGGTCACGGTAGTGATTCCTGCTCATATAATGACCGATTTCGGCGTGAACCTGTCTCGCCAGGTGATGACGGATTGCAAGACGCTCCTCCACCCCCAGTTCCACATGGCCGAAGCGGTCCACCATAAAAACAAGACCGTCCAGTTCCTCGACAGGGGTCACCGGCTGCGGCATGTTAAGGGTGGATTTCCAGCGGATGCCGTTCGCCTCTTGGAGGCGGCCCACGACCCCAAGCATGAAGCGTGTCAGTTGCAACAGGAACTGACGCCGCAGCTCGGGCGCGGCAGTACGGTATTCATTGTGGCGGTCTCCATAAAGATAGAGCTGTTCAAGCTTTGAGCACGGCGTGGCGATCTCGGCGGCAAGATAGAGCCACCGGAATTCCTTGCCAACTCTTGCCTTTTTTTCCTGCGGTGAGGAACTTCCGGCAGGGTAGCAAAGTCCTTCGATGGCAAGTGCCCTGGTCTGGGAGAGCAGATTGCGGACTATTGTCACCTTGTCAGGCAACTCGGGTTTTTGCAAAGCGGGATCCACAGAGCCGGGCTGAAAAGATGATCGTCGTGGTTCGGTCCAGTGCCGGATCTTCTTCCATGCATGTTCCAGAAACACGAGACTGGCCTGAACGAGCTGTTTGCGCTCCCTTAAGTCTGTCTTCGCGCTTTCTCCGAATAAGGACTGTTTTAGACTTGTGCAAGTCTCATTAAGGTCGTTTTCGTTAACCACGGCAAGACACACTTGGCCAAAGAGATCCTTCCGTCCCTTCCATTCATTAATGACCTCAAGCGGCCAATCCAAAGGGGAAGAATTCGCACGCTTCATCCTTTGCTGATAACCTGCCCAAATAACATGGAAGCGCCCTCGTAATTCAACTGGTAACTTTTCGACCCGAAACTTCAGGCTTTCCCATGATTCCTGGGGAAGCGCGTCGAGGGTGAAGGCGTCGGAAAAGAGATTACGGGTGCGCTGCGTAGCATCAAGAAGCTTCACATTATTGTGGTACTCGAATTGCGACAGCAACAATTTGGCAACCCAGCATTGGTAAGAACTGTATTGCACTTTAGCCTCTCCATGCTGAAGCAAGACCAATTCATAGGCAGGTGATTCATCCGTCGGAGGTGATGCGCCAAAGGCCACCAAGGCATCTGGATAATCTCGGCTTCCCAGTCGGATGGAGGCTTCTTTCGTAAAACCTTCTATTCCTGGCATATCGCACTCGGCGGCAAACCAATCCCATAGAATATTTTGTTCAGCCTCCGTTACCGTCGTCACTGTTGGCGGTTCGGACCAGCTCCTCATGATTTTTCTCTTAACCGTCTCGCCGGAACCTATCCGTTCAACTAGTATTCCAACCCCAGCCTCTAACAGGGCGCAGCCCTGCCGGAGCAAGGAGTTCTCGTCATGTATCTTCCACATGACTTTATAAACGCGCCTACTGAAACCCTCAAATATGGCAAAAGTAATTTTTTCCATGGTCCGAGCACGCTTAATATGAGTGGTGTAATCACCCGGCTGTAGTTCGGGCGGCACCTTACTTGGCACGCCAAGTGAGGTTGCCAAATCATGTTCGATACGTAAATTGTCAAACGGCTTGAAATAAATACAACCTCGTTGTTTCAAGAGTGATTGTGCCTCGGCAGCCACCCGTGGAAAAGCCCTGGCGGTTATCACTGCCACCCATACTGTTTCCTCGCCACGTATCTCACGCAACCAGCGGAGCAGTCGTAAGCCGGTTTCCAATTCCTCCGGATCAGTCGAACTTTTCAGTTCCTCCAGAGCCGGTGGGGTCCCATAGGGCATCATGATGTCAAGGAAGATGGCGTCAAAGTGTACTCCCTCGGACTCGTTAAGGAGATTCATGGCGGATCGGGCATCTCTTGCTATATACACTTCATATTCGGCATATCCTTTAAGAAACACCTTCAGAATCTCGATTATTGCTTTATCGTCCTCGACGATGAGGATCTTTTTTCTATGTTCTGTCATGTCTTTTTCTCTCTTGTGTAGTTCCATGAACAACCACTCTCATGTAAGTACCTAAGCATAAAATTTATTACAAAAAAAACGGCATATGTGTTAATAAA
>CAZDYX010000279.1:0-5196 GCA_964509775.1 uncultured Desulfobulbia bacterium
GGGCTACCCTCTTAAACTCGACTCAATATTGTCTTGACTGAGGGGTCCACTATACCTTACGATCGTTATTGGTGAAGGGGAGATAACCACTGGTGAATTGATGGAGAAATTTGCCGGAAACCTGTCGATTGATGGTGTGGCCGGTTTGGCTTATTTCCGCAACGGAAAAGTCGTAAAAACGATGGGGCGTCCGCTGATCCAGGACTTGGATATTCTGCCTTTCCCAAAACATGAAGTGTTTTTCACGGAAAGGCGCACGGGCGCTTCGATACTTACGAGTCGTGGATGTCCTTTTCGTTGCAGTTTTTGTGTGCTTGACGCCATTTCTCAACGGCGTGTCAGAGCGCGCTCCGTCGCTAATGTGATTGCCGAAATTGAGCACCTGATCGCCATTGCGCCGCAGTTGGAAACTATCTGGATACACGACGACCAGTTCTTTATGGACAACAAAAGGGTAATTGAGTTATGTGACGAAATCGTTGCGCGCAAGATTAAGCTGAAGTTTGTTTGCAGTGCCCGCTTCAAGCCAATTTCCAAGGAGTTGGTTGATGCGCTGGAAAGGGCAGGCTTTATTCAGGTACTCTTTGGCTTGGAAAGTGGCTCGCCGAAGATATTGCAAATGGCCCACAAAGGCATCAAACAGGCAGATGCGCTGAAGGCCATCAGTTTGTTCAAGGACTCTAAGATCGTGGCAATTTGTTTCCTGATCGTCGGCCTGCACGGTGAGGATCAGGAAACCGTGGATGAAACCATCCGCTTCGTCAGGGAAATGCAGAAGATCAAATATATTATTTATCACGACATCAGTGTCCTGACCATTTATCCAGGGACGGAGATTTACGACATTGCCAAGGGGGCATGCCAGATTGGCGACGATTACTGGCTGACAGACAAACCCACTCCCTTGTTTACGGCCGAGCATGACGAGGCAAAGCTGGTCGAATACAAGAACAAAATACTGGATCATGTTGCCATCACCAGAATTTTTACTTGGAAGGGGTTTAAAGCTCAATACAATATGCTTCCCTACGTACTCAAGTTTGGTTTCAGAAATATGGGGCTGGTTCTGGTGCTGGCGCGCTACCTGATTCAGCGCTTTGCACCCGGTTTCTATTTCCGTGCCAAGCAGATATTTAATCCGGCACGACCGCGAGCTTGAACAGCAATAATTTAAAGGTGTCGGTCAGATGGGGTTGCTGAGGCTGTTGCTCGCTTGTGCTGTTGTGTTCGCTCATTCGGGCCCTCTTTTCGGCTTAACTCTGACGGGGGGTACGGTTGCTGTACAGACATTTTTCATGATTTCTGGGTTCTATATGGCGTTGATTCTGAGTGAAAAATACGTCGGGCCAGGATCCCTCAAGGTGTTTGTGCTAAATCGGGTCTTGCGGCTCTTCCCGGCTTATTGGGCGGTGCTGCTAGCAACGCTGGTATCGTCCTGTCTAGCAATGGTGATTTTGGACAATCCAGGCAGGTTGGAGTCATACGTTCGCTATTGGGAAATGCTGGATATAACATCCCTGCTTTTTCTGGTTTTTGTCAATACTCTGATTGTTGGACAGGATTGGGCCATGTTCATGGGGGTTGACCCGGGTGGCGCGTTGTATCCGCTTGCCAATTTCGCCCAATCCGAACCGCAGACAAATAAATTCCTGCTTCTTCCGCAAGCTTGGTCGCTCGGGATTGAACTGACTTTCTATGCCATCGCACCCTTTCTGGTCAGACGAAAGTTACGGGATATCGTTCTGTTGGTCGTTGCGGCCATCGCGCTGCGCTATTACCTATATACCCACCTAGACCTGTTCGACGATCCATGGAGCTATCGATTTTTTCCCCTCGAACTGGGAATGTTCTTGTTGGGGGCTCTGGGGTACAAGGTATACGCGCGATACAAGAGCTGCGATCTTGGCTTTCTTTCTGCGGTGCTCAGCTACAGCTTCATTGGTATAACTTTCGCATATCAGTTTGTACCGGAACTTGGCGACTATGGGAGATTTCCATTGAAAATTTGGTTCTACTATTTGTTGGCGGCGGTTTCAATTCCCTTTCTTTTCGTCTACAGCAAGAAGAATCGGGTCGATCGCTATATCGGCGAGTTGTCCTATCCGGTGTATATTTCGCATGTGCTGGTTATTGGGGCTCTGCACTCCTTCGGCGTGCATCATCCGTTGCCTATGCTGGTAGGAACGATCATATTGTCGGTATTGTTGCTGCACTACGTAATCGAGCCGGTGGACAGCTTGCGGCACACGAGATGCGTGGCGGCAAACTCGGGAGCATTTGCAGCCAATGCCGGATGAGGTGCGGTGTGACCCTGCCGGCAAAACATTCGTTGCGGACAAGATAAATTATGGATGGGAATAAAAAAAGGCCGGTTTATCTGGCACCAAGTTACGAGGTCTTCGGCCAGGACCGTATGTTTGATGGAGACGACCAAAGTCTGAATCGTGACGATGGGATGTTGCCGAATATCCGCCTGCGGCGGCATCTTGCCGACAAAGGGGTGGAGCTTCACACCGACGACTATCTTCTGGAAAGTGGGGATGTTCAACAACAGGTTGCCGACTATTACTCGTTTGGGGTGCTGCGGGATTATGAAAAACTTCGCACCGCCCATTCCCTCAATTTCCAGGCCTTTGTGATTTTTGAGCCCCCCTTGGTGGCGCGCCGTCTCTATAAGTCGATTCCATATCTACAGCGCTATTTTTCTAGTATTTATGTTCACAACACCCATGGTGACGGTTATTCCCTAGATGGCGTTGATCAATCAAAGCTACGCAAATTTTACTGGCCGCAACCTTATGACGACATAATAAAAAAATACTGGAACAACACCGAGCGTCTCCAGAAGATGGTGGTCATTAATGGGAACCACAATCCGTTGCTGCGTCTGGAATTCAATACCGGCGAGCTTTACAGTGCACGCATCGAGGCGATGGCCGAGTTGGCCCGCCAGGATGCTGTCGACCTCTATGGGCGTGCCTGGGATCAATGGTGGCACCCCCGCTCGATGTGGTTACCCTATTGGCGCCATTACAAAACTCTGATGTCGATTTATCGGGGTAGCTGCAGTTCAAAATACGAGGTGCTGAGCCGTTATCAGTTCTGCCTCTGTATGGAGAACATCGCGATGGACGGCTATGTTACCGAAAAGATATTCGATTGCCTGTATGCGGGAACCATCCCAGTCTATTGGGGGGCGAGAGATATCGACAGCTATATCCCAAGGGGGGCATACATAGATGCTCGGCAATTCACATCTTGGACGGAAATGTGGGCAGCAGTGCGGCAAGTGACCCCTTCGCAAATTGCCGAAATGAAGGCGGTAGGAAGAGCATTTTTCAAAAGTGAGGCGGGCATGCGCCATTTCGAGTCACTTGATAGGATATTTTCCCCCAGTGTCACATAAAAGCATGATGTCAGGCTTTCCCCGCAAAGTGTAGGAATCACCTGGATGGGTCTGTAATGAGTAGCAGTTTTGCGGTACTTCTTTTGAGTTGTGACAAGTATTCCGACATGTGGCCGCATTTCATGCGGCAATTCCGGATTAACTTTCCGATTGGAGACTATCCCGTTTATGTGGGGAGCAACGAGATGCCCTGTGCCGAGCCGGGGGTTATCCCCATTCTTTCGGGAAAAGACGTGGATTGGTCTAGCAGTCTGAAAAATATTCTGGCACAGATCAAGGAAGACAACCTTCTGATTATTTTGGAAGACCTCATCATCAGTTCGCTAGTAGACAAGGTGTTGCTGGATGCATCGATCAAACTCATGCAGGAGCGCGAGGTCTACCATATCAAATACTGGGTCAATCCGCCTTTCGACGAGCCCAGCGATCATCCGCTTTTCGGAATCTACGCTAGGGGGGCGCCATATCGGGCAACAGTATGTGGTTTCTGGGATAGGGATTACCTGCGCGGCTTGCTGATTGCCGGCGAGAGTCCCTGGAATTTTGAAATCCTCGGGTCTTACCGGACAGCCTATTCAGACGGGTTTTACTGCTTAGCGCGACCGCTTTGCGAATTCAAGAACATGATCGAGAAGGGAAAGTGGATTCCCGAGTCAGTGGCGTGGGCCAAGGAAAACGGTATCGATCTGGACTTGGTGAAACGTCCGATGTTACGAGGTAAGAATCAGCTCGTCAGTCGTCTGCAGATGCTCTATTTCAAGCTGATGCTTAAAGTGCCTTGGCGCAAGCGGGTGGCGTTGATGAACCTGTTACGCAAGGCATTCATTTCCTACTGAGCGGGATGTACAGCAGGCCCTATTCAGCTTTGCTGACGAGCCAGTTTTCCAGTGTCAGATGTTTAAGGCCGGAGTTCTCCAAAGTAAATATCGCCTGATCGAGAGTGCCGACCAAGGGGTAGCCGTGGATATTCAGCGAGGTATTCATGACGCCGCCCATTCCAGTCAACTCCTCGTATTTTTTAAGTAACGCATGTAACTTGGGGTTATCTGCCTGCTCGACCACTTGGGGGCGAAGGGTCTTGTCCTTCTGATGGATGGCTGCGCGCAAGTGCTGCTGCGCCAGAGGTGTGGAATCCACGGTGACGATCATGTATTTGGCGGATTCTCCGATTTTGGGAGCCAAGGTATCCCAATCCCGAACGTACCGCTGACACCAATCCGCCAGAATGGTCGGGGCGAAGGGCATCCAGAAATCACGCATTTTGATCATGTCATTGACCTCGAAGAAGGTCTTGAGGTCGGAAGCGTTGCCCAAAATACCCCGGTTGCACAAGCTTCTGGCGCCCCATTCGCAGGCGCCACTGAAGCGGGCGACAATCTGGTATCGTGACAGTAGCAGGGCGATGTGGCTTTCGATGTCTTCAATAAATTCGACCTGGTATTTTTCCAAGCAACCGTGCGATTT
This sequence comes from uncultured Desulfobulbia bacterium, assembly GCA_964509775.1. Taxonomy (GTDB): domain Bacteria; phylum Desulfobacterota; class Desulfobulbia; order Desulfobulbales; family CAZDYX01; genus CAZDYX01. The sequence continues at coordinate 4,871 of CAZDYX010000279.1, forward strand.
CAAATATTCCTCGACTTCGGCATTGGTGTAGGCATGTCCGTGGTACATCGAATTGATCGGCGTCGGGGGAATCTTGGCGTCGAGATAGGTTTTGCATGCGCCGCCGATGACTAGGCTTTCGTCCCCGCAGGAGGGCTGAAAATACGCCTTGTCGAGGCAGGATAAGGAGGAAATCCGTTGGTTCATTTTGACATTCATGAAAACCCCACCGCTCAAAGCTACCCGCCGTATGCCGGTTTTTTCCACTGCCGCTTGGATGAGCTCAATCACCAACTATAGTGGACCCCTCAGTCAAGACAATATTGAGTCGAGTTTAAGAGGGTAGC
>CAZDYX010000280.1:0-4957 GCA_964509775.1 uncultured Desulfobulbia bacterium
TATTTCCTTATTCTGACTCCTGAATTCTGACTTCTGAATTCCTTTTCATGATCTGGGGTGATCTCTGATCATGAACGTTAGCTCTTTAGAAAAGATGATTGGGGGCCTTGCAATGGTTGGTCACCTTGGGTAAATTTTCCGCATTTAACCAAATGCGGAACTGCTTGGCAAGTTGCAAGAGTTGCCAGCGAACCATGATCAGAACCAATAAATACCAGATGGTGCGTCAATTGGTAATCAGGGTGCCTATGAGCTTCTCATATTGCGGATATTTTACTTACGGAAAATCAATGGAAGGAGTATTTTTGTGGTTTCTCCTTTTCCTGTCGGTTATACGGGGCAGAAGAATATAACCCTTGCGGGTTGAACTTATTCCCTGAGTTATGAAACAAAAAGAAAAAGAAGGTCTATAGAGGAGCGCCTCATGCTTGGCTGGTTTAAAAAGAAATTTTTCAAAAAAGAGGAAGCACCTTCGCAGGAAACTGCCGCACCCACTCCGGCTGTGGTGCCAGAGCCTGTCCCTGAGACGCTGACCCCTATTCCGTCGATCGAATCCCAGGTAACACCTGCTGAACCGGTATTCCCAAAGACTGCCGAGACCGTGCCTGTTCCTCACGAGCAGCCCGCAGCCTTGGTAATAGAAACCATTTCTCAAGAAGGGCCTGCCGAGGTTCCGAAGGAAACAGAACCGGATGCCGAGCCCCAGACTCCCCAGGGCCTTTTTCAGCGCCTCAAGAGCCGCCTCGCCAAGACCAGGGATACCCTGGTCGCCCGGGTGGACCAGCTCTTTCTAGGTAAAAGGGTTATTGATGCAGAACTCTTGGAAGAACTGGAAGAAATCCTTATTACCGCGGACGTGGGGGTGGGCACCACGATGAGCCTCCTTGAAGAGGCAAGGGGCCAGGTGAGCAGAAAGGAATTAAACGACCCGCAGGCCTTGCGGAACTATTTGCAGCAAAAAATCCTTTCATTTGTCATGGCTGCGGATAAGCCGGCGGAACTTGTAATGCCTGAATCCGGGCCTTTCGTGATCATGGTGGTGGGGGTAAACGGGGTGGGTAAGACCACGACCATCGGCAAGATGGCCCACAAGTTCAAACGGTCCGGCCAAAGCGTGCTTATAGTGGCGGCCGACACCTTCCGGGCCGCGGCCATAGAACAGCTTGCTATCTGGGGCAAATGGGTCGGGGTCGAGGTTTTTGCCCCCAAGACCGGGGTCAATCCCTCTTCGGTGGTCTTTGATGCCCTGGAATTTGCCCGGTCCCGCGGCTTTGAGGTGGTGATCGTGGACACGGCCGGACGGCTCCATACCAAGGTCAATCTCATGGAGGAGCTAAAAAAGATCAAACGGGTAATGGACAAAAAAATCCCGGGCGCCCCCCATGAGGTGCTGCTCGTGCTTGATGCCACCACCGGTCAGAACGCGGTCTCCCAGGCCAAACTCTTCCATGAGGCCGTAAACATCACCGGACTTGCCTTAACCAAGCTTGACGGCACGGCCAAGGGCGGAATCGTGGTCAATATCTCCCATGAATTGGGAATGCCCATCCGGTTCATCGGTGTCGGCGAAAAGATGGGGGATCTGCGGGATTTTGACCCCCAAGAGTTTGTGAACGCCCTGTTTGCTCGGGAATGATAAGGATGTAACCTATGGAATACCAATATCAAAAAGGACCGGGATGCGGGGGGTGCCTCTTTTTCATACTGCTTTTTGCCCTTGCCACGGGCGGTGCTCCGTTCCTGATAAAGATCATCGGGTTTCTTGCGGTAAGCGGACTTTTCTCGTTTTTTCTCCTGATGGCGCTGTTCTGGGGGATCACCTATCTTGTCAGACGCAAGGTTACAAACTATGAACGGTCCCAGACAGATACCCATAACATCTTTGTCTATCTTCTTATCCATATCCTGGTCCGGATCGCCCAACTTGACGGCTCCATCTCCCAGGAGGAGATCAACGCCATCCGCAACTTTTTTAGGGTTCATCTTCACTATTCCCAAAGTCAGCTCCTCTGGGTGAAGGGGCTTATCAAACAGGCCATCCAGAACCCTGTGGCCCTGGAAGCACTGCTTGCCGAGTTCAAGGCCAAATTTTCCTATGAACCTAGGCTGATCCTGCTTGAACTTATCTACCAGGTTATCTATTCGAAAGGGGTGGTTTCCCCGCGGGAACTCGCCACCGCCGAGACCATTGCCCGCTTCCTTGATATTTCTTCCTCTGATCATCAGACCATCCGGGCCCGGTATCGCAAAGACGAGGCGGCAGAAGAGCGCTACTATCAGATACTGGGGGTTGAACCAGGGGCTGACTGGCAGACGGTAAAAAGCGCCTATCGGAGCATGAGCATGAGGTATCACCCTGACAAGGTAGGTCATCTGGGCGAGGAGTTCCGCAAGATAGCCGAGGATAAAATGAAGGAGATAAACGCGGCCTACGATTATCTTGAAAAGAAATTCGCCAAGGATGAGACATGACCATAGCCAAAAAGATGCAGGAGTTTTGCGAACGTTCTTCCTGGATCAGGAAGATGTTTGAGGAAGGAATAAAACTTAAAAAAACATACGGGGCAGAAAACATCTTTGATTTCAGTCTGGGCAATCCTGATCTGCCGCCACCAGAAGAATTTCAGGAAACCATGCAAAGGCTGGTAAACCAAAAGGTGGCGGGTGCCCATGCCTACATGCCTAATGCCGGGTTCCCTGCGGCTCGGGATGCCGTGGCCGGACAACTCAGCATCGAGCAGGAAGTCCCGGTGCAAGGCGAGGATGTAATCCTGACCTGCGGCGCTGCCGGGGCACTGAATGTAATCATGAAAGCCCTTCTTGATCCGGGGGATGAGGTAATCATCCTATCCCCTTATTTTGTCGAGTATTCCTTCTACATCGACAACCACGGAGGCACGGTAAGGGTTGTTCCCACCAGCCTGGTTGATTTTTCCCTGGACCTTACCGCTATTGAGGAGGCTATTACCTCCAGAACCAAGGCCATCCTCATCAACAGCCCCAACAACCCTACCGGCCAGATATATGACGCCGGCTCCCTTACCGGCCTGGGCCATATTATTTACCAGGCCAACAGAGAACACAAAAAAAACATCTATCTCGTTGCAGACGAGCCCTACCGGAAGATCGCATTCGACGGCCTTAAGGTGCCGGCCGTCTTTCCGGCCTATCGCTCAAGCCTTGTCGTCTCCTCCTTTTCCAAGGATCTTTCTATCCCTGGAGAACGAATCGGCTATCTGGCCGTACATCCGGACATGCCGGAAAAAGAGACGCTCCTCTCCGCCTTGACCCTAGCCAACCGGATATTGGGATTTGTCAATGCCCCGGCCTTCATGCAACGGGCGATAATCCATTTGCAGGGGATAGGTATTGATGCGGGCAGGTATCAACGCCGCCGTGATCTCTTTTGCCGGATACTTTCCGCTGCTGGCTACACATTTATTCCACCCCAGGGTGCCTTTTATCTTTTTCCGCGATCTCCCCTTGCCAATGATGTCGAGTTCGTCATGCTTCTGGCCGAGCAGCGGATTTTGGCAGTGCCCGGCAAGGGGTTTGGCGCGCCGGGATATTTTCGTCTTGCCTTTTGCGTGCCCGAGGACGTTATTGAACGTTCGGCAACCGCCTTCGCCGCAACCATGGATAAGGCATTGAAAAGAACCTTAAATGATTTTCCTATCAATAGATAACGTAACTACTCAGGTGGATAGTCTGTAGGTGTTTAGGTGGATAGGGAGGAATAACCATGCGAGATGGGATCCTTGATTCGTTCTTTACGCAGTCCTCACAGACTACAGTCTAAACAACCTGAGTAGTTACTCTTACAAGAATACCACTTGACATTTTTTCCAACCCATGGTCATTTTGGCAACAAAATAACTGTCCGTGCATCGGTCGCCAGGCTTCATTGCGACCTCCATGTCTGTTCAAATATCTGTTCAAATAAAAGAACTGTAAAAAAGACCAGAAAAGGAGAGGGCAAACGAATATGACGTCAGGGAGGCATTGTTGGGAAATTACTCGATGTGAGGTCAAGGAATATTGTCTGGCATACAAGCGGCCCGATGTGGCCTGTTGGGAGCTTGTGAATGAACTTAACGATTATCGAAGGATATACAAGGTCTGTGAGGATTGTATAGTCTATATATCCAAACAAGAAAATTCATTCCTGAGCGCCCAGGAAATCGAGGCCATTATGGCCCACAAAGGAATCTGTCCTTTGGACCCCAAGGCCGTTGAGACTTACGCCTAAATGATTTCGGATTGCAATCAGTAGGTTATCTGTCCGATAAGGCTTCTGAATAAAGGTATAGGCTCCATAGTTAGGCAGTTGCCGGGCCTGATAATCCATGCTGGAGCCCACAATAATGGCCTTTACCTCTGGATTCATTTTCTTGAGTTCATAAAAAATCTGAGCCGTTTTTATTCGGCAAAACCTATCCAGGATCACCAGATCTATTTTATCTCGCTTGGCCCGGTAAATAGATATGCCTTCTTCGCCGTCCCCTGCCAGCAGGACAGTGTACCCTTTTTTCCCAAAAGGACCTTGCCGAGGTCTAGAACAACATATTCATCATCGATCAGCAGGATTGTCTCAATTCCGTCGGGTATTTCCCCGGCGTTTTTTTTCTGGTCCGGCTGCCCTATTTTTCCCATCTTTCATAACCGGGACAACAGGCAGGTATATCATAAAAAAAATAAACAGGTACGGCTCATACAATAAACCTAAAGACTCGCTTTACGAGGGAGAAAAGGGAGGTTTGCCATGAAACTCTTAACTGAATCAAGAAAAAACACCGAACAGAGCGAAAACCCAAAACAATATGCGACACCTGCCGGGGAACACGTTTCGCTGGGAGCTGGTCTAAGGGGGGTCATTTTTACGATCCCGGCATTGATTGCTGCTCTGATACTCTACGCCCTGGCTAGAAACACGTTGCTGTCGCCTCAAGTAGCCATC
>CAZDYX010000280.1:4967-5190 GCA_964509775.1 uncultured Desulfobulbia bacterium
GCAGTAGCCTTGATTTTTATGTTTCTATGGCGGGTGATTATATCGGGTGTCCGTGTGGCCGCGCAATGGGAACGCGGCGTGGTGCTCCGTTTAGGCAATTTCCAGTCCGTAAAGGGGCCCGGGGTGATCTACATCATTCCCGTGCTTGATACGGCCCGCTTTATCGACACCCGAATGCTGGTATTGAATATACCCAGGCAGAAGGTGATTACGAAGGATAATG
>CAZDYX010000281.1:0-5168 GCA_964509775.1 uncultured Desulfobulbia bacterium
AGTTTACTCGGCAGTTCGCTCGGCAGTTGACTCGGCAGTTCACTTAGCATGGCATTGTTGGTTCGGTGGTCAATTTTGGGTATCATGGCAAAGTTATGAGAGCTTTTTTCGGCATGTATGCGGATTGCATCTGCCAGGCAATTTAAACGATAGAGCGCAAGCATACGAAGATGCCCAAACCGCAGCATGTTATTGGTGGGCCAACAGATATTTTGTAATGGTATGCAATCGGCCCATCCGGATCGACCGAGACGCGCAAGGACGGCTGCACAATGAACAGAGACAAGCTATTGAATGGCCAGATGGATGGGGGCTATCTATGTTGCACGGCGTCTCTGTCCCCACAAAATACATAGAAACGCTATCTGCCAAGATTGATCCCACCGAAGTTTTGAAAGAACCTAATGCCCAAGTACGCATGGCAGTTATCAGCAAAGTGGGATTTGCAAGGATGCTTGGCAAATTGCCGCACAAGAAAATCAGCGAGGCACCTAACCGACGCGGCGTTCAGCGCAATGACGAATTGATAGAATTTGATCTCGGCGGAAATAATCTGGTGCGCGGCCTTCATGTGTGGTGGAAAGAAAAATCCGGCGAAGAAAAGGAAACGGTGATTCCAGTCTGGCGTATCAAAGACCAATTCGGTCCCGATTGTCCAGACAACATTGACGATGTTGAACAAGTAAGGCGTTGGATGATGCGGCTGCCAAGGAACGCTGAGATCGTAGAAGAAGTATAATATTCATTACGATTCTCCCAGGGGCCGGCATTCAATGACAGCCGGTTAAAAGTAGGATAAAAGAGAGCCGATGGACAGCATCAAGGAAACGATCAGGGCCATATGCGATTTCATCACGGCCCGCGATTGGTGGCAATTCCACAACGAGCCCAGAGATGTTGCCGAGAGTCTTGTCCTTGAGTCCGCCGAGGTCCTGGAGCTTTTCCAGTGGGGCAAGAACCCCGACAAGAAGGAATTGGAGTTGGAGTTGGCAGACGTAGCGGTCTACCTTTTCGAATTGGCCGAGATGCGCGGGGTTGATCTTCTGGCGGCGATAAGGCGGAAGCTTGAGATCAACGAGCGGAGATATCCGGTGGAGAAATGCAGGGGCAAGAACACGAAATACGACAAGCTATGAATATAGATGAGAACTATTCTGATTTTCTGAATAGGAAATCGGCCAATTATCTTGTTACGCGGCCCAGCCTGAATGGCGATGCCGCAATCCATCGCGTCTTATTTGATTTTCAACGGGACATTATAAAGTGGGCATTGCAGCTAGGCAAGGCTGCCGTGTTCGCCGAATGTGGTCTCGGAAAGACCTTGATTCAATGCGAATGGGCACGCCACGTTCCAGGCCGCACGTTGATTTTAGCACCGCTAGCCGTGGCGCAGCAAACGGTGCGCGAAGCTAAAAAGCTAGACATGGAAGTAAGGTATTGTCGCGCTCAGTCCGAAGTGGACAGTCAAGTCACGGTGACGAATTACGAGATGTTGGATCATTTCAAGGCAGACACCTTCGCCGGGGTCGTGCTTGATGAGAGCAGTATTTTGAAAGCCTTCATGGGTAGCAGGAAAAGACAGATTATAGATGCATTTCGCCGGACGAAATATAAGCTGGCCTGCACCGCAACTCCGGCACCGAATGATCACATGGAACTCGGCAATCATTCTGACTTCCTCGACGTGATGCCGTCGAACGAGATGTTGGCACGCTTTTTCATAAATGATTCAATGCAGTTCGGCCATTATCGGTTGAAGGGCCACGCCGTCAAGGCGTTCTGGGAGTGGGTATCAACTTGGGGTGTTTGCATACAGAAACCATCCGATATGGGATATGAGGATGGGCCGTTCATGTTGCCAGAATTAACGGTAGAAACCGTCATCGTCAAGGCGGACCGGACGCGGGCGACTGATGGCGCACTCTTCCGGTTGCCGGTGATGGATTCGATGTCGCTGCATAGGGAAATGCGCCTCACGGCGTCGGAGCGGGCTAGGGCTACGGCGGACATCGTCAACGCCCTTGACGAACCGTGCGTCGTGTGGGTGAACACGAACTACGACGCAGACGCAGTGCGGCCCATGATTCCGGGCGGCGTCGAAATACGCGGATCTGAGCCGCTAGTTGACAAGGAGCGCAAGCTCATCGACTTCAGCGAGGGCAGGGCGCGGGTATTGATAACGAAACCGAAGATAGCCGGATTCGGCTTGAATTGGCAGCATTGCAATCGGGCGGTATTTATGGGGCTCGGATACTCATATGAATCGCTATACCAAGCCGTGCGGAGGATATGGAGGTTTGGTCAGGCACGACCAGTGAGCATCTATCTGGTTAGCGCAGACACAGAGGCGAACGTTCGTGAAGTGCTCAATAGAAAACAACAAGAGCATGAACAGATGCAGGCGAACATGTATGGCGTCAATTTTAAGACGCATCACCAGGGGAGGTTATCTTTGAAGATTGAAGCGCCACAGATCGAATACCGGGGTAGGAGTTGGCGGTTGATGCATTCGGATTGCGTGGATTTTGTGAAGACGCTTCCCGACGACGGCCTCCACTTCACGATCTTTTCCCCGCCGTTCTCCTCTTTATATATCTATTCGGACTCCATCCGAGACATGGGCAACAGCGAGAACGATGAAGAATTCATGCGGCACTTCGGGTTTCTGATACCGGAGATTTACAGAGCCACCATGCCCAATCGGTTGTGCGCCGTGCATTGTAAAAACTTAGTGAACTACAAGAACAGGGACGGAAGGGCCGGGTTGCGGGATTTTCGTGGCGACATAATCCGTGCGTTCCAGGCCCACAACTGGGCCTATCATTCCGAAGTCACGATATGGAAGGACCCCGTGCTCGAGATGCAGCGGACGAAGGCCCACGGATTACTATATAAACAGTTGAGGAAGGATGCGACGTTTTGCAGGCAGGGGCTCGCCGAATACCTAGTCGTGTTCCGTAAGTGGGGCGGCGAGAACGCGCAGCCCGTCACGCACCAAAGGCAGGACTTTCCGCTGGAGGACTGGCAAGACCACGCCTCGCCGGTGTGGATGGACATAAGGCCTACCGACGTGGTCAACGCTCGGATTGCGCGCGAAGACCACGACGAGAAGCACATCGCGCCGTTGCAGTTGGGCTTGATAGAGAGGGCACTCCGCATATGGACCAACCCCGGAGAAGTCGTTTTAGATCCGTTCGCCGGGGTTTGCTCCGTTGGCATCAAGGCGATACAGATGGGTCGGCAGTTTATCGGCAGTGAATTGAAAGCATCGTATGTAAGTTTGGGTGTGAGATATTTAAAGGAAGCAGAGATGAATCTTGGAACCCTATTGTAATCGGGAGACGCAGCCATGCTCAAGCTGAAATACGAGTTGACCTGCGATGGGTGCGGAAAAGACGCGGTAATATTGGATATGCCGGCTAGCTTCGATTTGGGTTGGCGACCGCCCTCGCCGTGTTTGCCCGATGGTTGGAAGGAGATCGGCTTCGCTCATTTCTGCCCCGGCCATGAGTTGGCCGTCAAGATTTACGACGACGAGCCGGGCGGCAAAGTCTATTATAATTCGCTCAAGGGCGGGCACTCGATTGTGAGATGAAAACTAAAGTCTACTTCTATCCCGGCTCCCGCAAGCAGACGGACTACGAACGGAACGGCTACATGAATTGCGTCCCATTTTCTTCCGAGGGCATCGCCAAGTGGGTCGAGCCGACGGAGAACCCCGACGATGCGCAGCTTTTCTGGTGCGGCCAGTTCCACGACAAGGACGCTTGGCAGTTGAACCCAAATAGGTTTGAGTTCTTTGCGGGCCGAGAGAATCGCCACGTATTTGACATTGAGGGTGACTGGCGCGGAATGGACATTCCCGAATGGCTCAGGCCGTGCGTCTTGACGGCGATGAACGTCCCCGAGCGTAACCGGGACTGGAACATCATGGCGAGGCCGGGATGCAGCAGGCTGCTCGTCCATCTGGCGAGGGAAGCGCCGAGCGGGTTTAGGATGCCAATGAAACGGCAATTCTGGTTCAGGGGCCAACGGGACTCAAGGGGGCTCCGGGAAAGGTTGGTCAAAGTCCTTGAGGGCTCCAAAGTGCCGTCGGAAACGGCCCTAAACGCCTTCTGGGGCGCGGTTCTGGCCCCGGATGACCCCAGGGTACAGGCTTTCGGTCTAGCCATGCGGGAATCGGCCTTCATCCTCTGCCCCGCTGGCGAGGGGCAAGCGACGCTCAGGATGTACGAGGCGTGCTACTACGGGCGGATTCCAGTAGTGATAGCTGACTGTCTTTGGACATGGGAGGACGTGACGGATGTCTCTTTCGCTTTCCGCGTCTCGCCTCAAGCGGGCGATGAGGAGATGGCTAAGGCGCTGGCGGATATATTTTCTATGGCGGAGCCTGAGATAGAGGATAGGTGCAGGCGGGCGGCGCTGTGCTTTGAGCACGTCGCGAGGTTCTATTTTCGAGATCCCACTGATTGTTTTTTAACATGGCTAAGAAAAAAGGCGTTGATCTAAAGGCGGTGCCGTTGGGCTTTGTTCTGCGCGGTTCATGTAAAGCCCGGGCGGGCGAGGCGTATGGCCTATATACGCCCGACAATGATCCCCTGTTCGTGATTTTTGTTGACCGTAATCGGCGGCCCATAGTTGGGCTGGAAAGTCCGGCCTTGGCGCCGCGCAACGCAATTTTTGCGTATTTTTATGAGATCAGATGGGGGTAAAATATGGGTAAATACAAGGTGGGTTTTCGGGGCACCTTGAACGGATTACGCTGGTTTCGTGAATTTGAAATTGAAGCAGGATATGGGCGGCTTGCCGAAGAAGAAGCCATGGCGCTATTGGATGATAGTGAGAAATCGTCTTGCGAGGAATCATCGGCGAGCACACTTTGTCAACCATGTGGTACCCTATCGCCATTTAACCGACCGGAATGGATAACTGTATGGGAGTTTCGGCCCATAAAATATTAGATGAGTCCAACTGAGCTAAATTTCGACTGCCTCTCGTTCCGTCCTATGACGCTGAAGGAATGGAAGCTCCGCTACCAATCGGCCACTAGGATTTCGCGGGACTTCAGGCGGATACGGAGAGCGAAGGCGGGGCTGGCGCTGGCCGACGCTAAGACTGAGATGCGGCTGGTACACTACAAGGGCGGAGACTGGCGCGACGGGGAGCCG
>CAZDYX010000282.1:0-5144 GCA_964509775.1 uncultured Desulfobulbia bacterium
TGGCGCCCTTAATAGCTTATTTATATGCTCCCCAAAATCCGTTACAATCAGAATAATGCGGGTGGATGGTTCTAAGCCAGTCTACGGCTAGATACCTATATTGAGTAGCGGACCACTTGAGGCCGGCGGTCAGGGACCGTCAAGCGGTTATCCCGCTCTGTCTCTTCTGCTTTGGGTATAATGTAATGGCAACATAATAAAGACGCCGGGCTTGTCAACTCAATTGCCCGGCATGACTTGCCAACGGGGGACTTCAACCATAATTCATCAACTGCAAGACTGAGGGGCAGGGGAGGTGTTTTCAAAAAGTTCCACCCGGTTCTTGCCGTTTGCCTTGGCGCGGTAGAGCATTTTATCGGCGTTCTTGATCACCTTATCGAGGTAGTTGCCGTCGGCAAGTTTTTCCCGTGACATTTTTTCAACACAAACACCGATGCTGGCCGTCACCTTGATGATTTTGCCCATGAACTCCAATTGCCCTGCCGCAATGCGCGAGCGAATCCGTTCCGCCACCCTGAGTACGCCTTCGCTTTCGGTATGCAGAAGAATAAGGGAAAATTCCTCGCCACCGTAACGGATGGCATAATTGCCGCCGCCTCCCGTGTCATCCACGTTTCTACTCACCATATCGTAGTCGCGCACCGCGTTGCGCAAAACTTCGGCAACCGTCTGCAGCACCAAGTCTCCGGCTGCATGGCCATAGGTGTCGTTAATGAGCTTGAAATCATCCAGGTCGATCATGAGCACGGCGATGGTGAGACCATAACGCGCTGCCCGGGAAAGCTCCTCCTCAAGTCGCATGGTCATGAACCGCCGATTGTAAAGATTCGTCAGCGGGTCGGTGACGACTTCACGGCCTTGCTCGATAATTTTCTCATAAAGCAGCCTGTTGGTCGCCAGATGAACCATCTGGTGCCTGAACACCTCAAGGATTTCCTGCAGCGGATGACTGGTGAGGGGGTGGCTCGATTCAACCAGGATGCCGCCCAGCATTTCAGTGTTTAAGGCAAGCGGTACAAAACAGGATTTTCCTTCTATCCGAATCCGGTTGTCCTGCATGCTCTTTTGATAATAATCGAGGGATAACAGGTAGCCTTCATGGTAATGGATTTTTTCAAAATGGCCGGTTCCTTGGGTCAGGGAAGCCTTTTGACCGGCAGCGTGCAGCACGGCAATACCATCTTCACCGTCAACTATCGCCAGAAGATGAATCAGAATGCCCTTCATGAGCTTTAGCAGCGACGAGGGGGGCATGGAGGATAATTCGCCGACCGCATCGAGAATTTGTGCCAGTCCCTGGCGGTGTTTATTGATGATTCTGGTATTCTCCTCCATTTTTCTCTTCCGGTTCCAGGAAAAGATCATGTTGATGGCGGCCTGCTCCAGTTCCTCGGGAAGGAATGGTTTGTTGAAATAGAGCAGCTCGTCTAGGTGTTCGCCAGTGAAGATCTCGCGCATTTCACAAACATTCCGGTCGCTATAGGCGGTGACTACGGCGCAGTGGAGGCTATCGTCCAGTTGCCGTGCCCGCCGCATGGTCTCAAGTCCGTCGATGCCGCCAGGCATGCGCATGTCAAAAAAGCCGGCAACAACAGGCATTTCGCTGTGTAGTCTTTCTTCAATTATCCGAATTGCCTCCTCGCCCGATTTTGCAAGAAGAAGGTTGAATTTCGGCATGTCATCTTTGATCGGCCTGTTTTCTGCCCCGGCATCTCGTAAGAGACTTAACAGCTCATTGCTGATCGAACCCGCCGGCGCGAAAACCTTCTCATATGAATTGAGGATGACCTCGTCGTCATCAACACAGAGAATTGTTGAGTTGGTATAAGGATCCATTCCGAATTACCTCGGTGATAGGTGATTGTTTTCTTCCAAGTAGAAGGGCAGGAGAGAGGCCCCTCCCGACCACGGTTCGGTTACGATGTATTCAAAGTTGCGGGCCTCCTGCGGCCAGAAGATTAACGAGTTCTTCGGCGTTGTCACTTTCTGGCCGTTGGTGGAGACGATCGTCTTGCCGCTCGGCAAGACGAGGACAACTTCCTCATTTATCAGCTCAAAGCGCCAGTCCTTGTCATGTACATATGACAGAATCGCCGCTTTGGAGGGGAAACACTTGGGACATTTCACCTTCTGGATGTTGCGGGCACACAGCACCTTGTTCTCTTCAAACAAGACCTTGGAAATGTCCTCAACGACCTCGAGATCGAATTGCGGTTTCTGCTCGGCGATCATCTGTTTCAGCGTGACCCAGTCGTTCGTCACGCTATAGTCCTTGTTGTCGGCTTCCGGTCGTGAAGTGAGATCATAGTACTCCTGTCTGACCTCGCCGGTATCAAAATCGAACGAGAATTTGTGCTGCGAGAACGTGACACAACCGGTCAGAAGAACGGCTAAGCTGCTACATACAACCACGACGCGAATCGTTTTCATCTCGTCCCCCCCAATTTCTTTGCACGCAGTTAGAAGTGACAGCGCAGTTCCCCGTATACGCTTCTTCCTTCCATTGGGTAATCGTTCGGGATCACCGGTTGACTCGGCTCCCGGATGTCCGTGTCAAAAAGATTGCGTACGGCAAAGGCGACATCCCAGTTCTTGGCAATGCCCTTGCGGCGCAAGGTCAGATTGACCGTGTCATAATCTTCAATGTCCGGGCGGGTGTCATCCTCGGCCCGGTGCCGATTGCCGATCCAAAAGTACTGGCCGTCAATAGACCAGCGGGGCCAGAACTGCCAGTGGGCATTGACATAAAACTGTGTTTCCGGGGCATCCGGCGTCACCTTGCCGGTAGCAGCATCCTTGGAACGTTGATAGGCGAAGTTCCCCTTAAGATCAAAGGTCTCGGTAACTCTCCAATCGACCTCAAACTCAAGGCCTCGCCCCTTCTGGTCCTTGGTATTCTGGGTGGTAAGCGTCGTCTGTCCCGAATCCTGCACCAGCTCGATGAGGTCTTTGACCTCGTAGTAAAAGAGGTTCAGTATGGTCCGCAGATCGGCGCGCGGCTGATAATCAAAGGCGAGTTCATAGCTTTCGAGCGTCTCCGGCTCCAGGTCCGGATTACCCAAATTTGCGGGATTGTTTTGAATATACAACTCGTTGAATGACGGTGGCCGGAACGCCCGGCCATAGAGGAGCTTGCTGGTCAGTTCATGGCTGGTCTCCCACACCAGGGCCAGCCGGGGATTGATCGTGCCGCCAAAATCCGAATAATGGTCGTAGCGCACCCCGCCGACCAGTTCCCAATGCCGGGCAAAGGCGTATTCATCCTGAAGCAGGGCATACCAGACCTTGCGGAGCTGGTCTTCCAAATAGATATTTTCATCGGAGACATGCGTCATGGCGCCATCCTGCACGGGCTGGGTACCATCAAGGACACCAGGCCCAAAGTTCTTGTATTCGTCGGTTTTCTCCTCCAGGTACTTGAATCCGGTGCCGAGCAGCCATCGGTTCTGGCTGAACCCTTTATAGGCGGCGGTAAAATCGACCGCGTTTTGGTAGTCGATCGGGATCGGCTCACCGTACACCCCGTCCGGAAAGGTGGTCAATATTTTGGGGTTATTAAAGTCGATATTGCCATCGGCACCGATGGGCAGCGTGGTCCCGGGCGGGAAAAGCTGCAAGAGGGAGTCCTGATTCACATAGAGGAAGCTGAAGCGCAGATTCACGTCGGTGTCCCGCACCAGTGCCGTGTTGTGGTAGGTTAGGTCGCCAAGGTATTGGGCCAGGCTAAGGTCGCTTTCCGAGCTGAGAACTTGGGTCATGCCGTCCAAGGCTCCGACATCGTCCTGAATCGATCCCCACATACGCAAGGTCCAGTTGCCCTTGGCAAGTGCCAGCCTGGTATCCACGAAGTTGTATCCGGTCTCTAGCGGGCCGGGGGCCAGGGAGGCGCTGGTCCCGAGGGCCTTGTCGAGGCCGGATTGGAGATCGGCATCGATGATCCGGCTGCTGTCGCCATTACTTGTCCGGGCATCCATACTCACGGCTACGTCCCATCCGTCATACGTCTTGCCATGCTGGAGCCAGGCCTCATAGACGTCAAAAGAGCCGGCCCGGAAACCCGTGCTGGTGCCATTGATGTCCTCGCTGTCCTTGGTGATGACATTGATTGTCCCGGCAAAGGCATCGGCCCCGTGCAGCGCGGAACCGGGTCCGCGGATCACCTCTACCTGGACGATATTGGCAACCGGCATTCGGAATTGAGGAGGATGACCCCCGGTGAGTCCGATCGTAATGGGCAGACCATTGACCAATAACAGCACCTGTGGGTTGAGGCTGGGGTGGATGCCTCGAATCGAGTACACGGTATAGAGCATGCCCTTGTTGGATGGGGATACATGCAAGCCGGGCACTGTTTCCAATACCTCGTCCAGGGTGGTGGCGCCGATCCGCTCGATATCCTCGGCAGTGATGACCGTGGCCACGGACGGTGCCTGGTGCACAGGTTTGGGGCTGCCGGTGGCAGTAACCAGGAGCCGGTCGGTACGGTAGATCATCTCTTCGGAATACGGCGAGGAAAACTTCTCCTCGATAAGCCGCATCTTTTCTTCGTCGGTCAGCGGCGGCGGTTCGTCGGCAGAGACGACCAGGGGCAAGGCCAGGCCGTAACAAAAAAATATGCTGATCAGCAGCACGAACCCGCCATTGCCGCGGGCCATCGTTCTTTCCAGGGGTGCAACGTGACCTTTCATTCCGTCTCTCCCGCCCGCGGGGGGCTAATCCTTGTGGGATGATAGAGATGATAGATGATAGATGATAAGAAATTGCTTCTGGGTGGCCAAGGCCAGAAGGGAAAAATGCGCTGTCAGCCTTCCGCCTCACGGTCAAAAACTGTCTATTCAGGATAGGCTACCATGAAAAAATCTACCACGGCAAGGAGAGAATGTTTTTGTGCACAAAAATGCCGGAAAATCTTGGGGATAGTGCGGGTTAGGGGGCAAAAAAGGCAAAGTTCTACTGGTCAACCACTTACGCCCGCCAGCTTATCCGGGAGGATATCCGCGATTTTACGGATGTTAAGTCGATCGGCGCCGTGGAAACGCTTTTCCATCTGCTCCCCTCGCGGGTGGGCAGCCCCGCATCCTCTGCCAGCCTGGCGCGGGATCTGGGGGTGTCTCCGGTTTCGGTGCAGAACTGGCTTGGCCTCC
>CAZDYX010000283.1:0-5133 GCA_964509775.1 uncultured Desulfobulbia bacterium
GCAGGAGAAACTACAAACATCGATGCGGGAGATCTAATTCAAATTCCAACAGTTGTCCAGGCAGGATTCAGTCCTGTACAGATAATAATAATGACAGGTTTAGTAGTAGGAGCGATATATTCATCCATGATTAAACATAAAAATGATATTGTACGAATTAAAATAAAATAAACTTAAATCAACAAGATATGACAACAAAGAAAATGGAAGCGATATAATATATGTTACAAAACTTGGTGCTATATAAAAGATTGGGGATATAAATGGAATTACGGCGCCTGTACAAGTAGTCTATGTATCGATAACTTTGGTAGTACAACCGAATGTGCCAGTAGGAATTATGAATGCATAGCTGACACGGATAAAATAAAATAGATAATAACAAAGAGTTGTCCTAAATAAACGACCGCATCGTTCAGAAATGCACTAGTATAACGCCCAATAGTAAAAAAAAATCGCCTAGCAAAATCTTGCATCAAGAAGGCAAATGTTGCCGAAGCCAAAGGCAAGGCAAGCTTCGCCACTTGCCAAACAGGGAAATACACTCCGCTTACTTTTACCGCACCCCAGACCAATACAAAACAAAAAGATGAGAATATCGCTTGCTGGGCCATTACGGAAACATAATATGCTTGCGCCTGCTCTGCCGCTTGCTTGGGCCCGATGCTCATCATTGGTGACAAGATCAAGGCGGATTGAATACCGCTGATGAACTGAACTAGCATCCACGCCAAGGTGAACACACCGAATGCTTCAATGCCCAGAAAGCGCGCCAAAAGGATGCCTGTTAAAAAATTCGACCCGCTCACCATGGCCTGATCGGCCAAAGCCCAGTTAACCAGGGAGTTTCTGGCGATCACATTGCAAATGGCTACAACACTACTGGTCATGAGAAAGCAAAATGTGTCAATGACAATACTTGGCATACAAATAAATGAGTTACGAAGCAACCTTGGATAAACAAGCCTCTTCAGATCAAAGGAGTTCCTAGCCTTCTAAGTACCGGGTGCTTCTGTACAATGTCTCCTCGGTTTCCCAATAATTACACTTCCACCTGTGTCTGGAAAAACTGTATAGGAGATGCGCTGTTCTTGGGCAAATTGTCGCACCGCTTTTTTCACACCTCTATAGGTATCACTGTTGTAATCATGAACCATGATATACCCACCCTCTGCCAGGCGAGAGTAAAACCAGACTAATCCTTCATAAATTGGTTTATACAAGTCCGTGTCCAAACTGACAAAACAAAAAACCTCATTTTCACACCCCAAGGCCGATTCCGGAAACCAACCCTTTTTAATGCGGATATTGTCCGTATTGTACATTTTCGACAAGACCAATTCGATATTGGTCCGAGAAAAATCGTGGTGACGCTCACTAAGTCCCCCTGCAATATCAAAAGTGGCATCATCATCGGAAAATCCTTCGAACGTATCAAACAGATATAAGACTCTACCCGGGAAACAGCGGTTGATAAGCGCCGCGAAATCTCCCTGATAAACTCCCACCTCGGCAACCACACCTATTACCTCATGCTCATCAATCTCTTTGCTCAAAAGAGACAGAGTGGCATTGCGCACGAAGTCCATACTGACCGACCACACGCCATGCATAAAATCGTGATGAGAAACACGATACGCCGGACTTAAATTGCCCTTAATAAGAAAATAATTATACCGAGTTCCACATATACAGAGTACTTTTTGAATGATGTTTTTCGCAAAGCGACGAAACAGACCCCAACAAAATCCCCGCCCACCATGTCGATAGTTCGGCATCAAAAGCCTCAGCGTAACTTCTTGGAAACATCAAGGGTTTTTATCGGCCGGGCTGGAACTCCGGCCACAATGGTGCCGGGAGGTATTTCTGAACCGGGCAGGACGACAGATCCTGCCGCTATCACAGAATGGTTGCCAATCGTGCAAGGTCCCAGGATTAAGGCATTTGAGCAAATCCATACCCCCTTACCGATTTTTATGTCCTGTCCATCTTTCGGGAAATCGGCCATCCTGTCTTCCAAAAGAGATTCATATCTGTGGGTGCCGGTGATTATGGAAACATTATGGCCGGTAAAGGTGTAATCTCCAACTTCTATCCATCCGGATGAGGTATTGAAAAGCGTATTAAGCATTACGGCCTTCTTAGATATCTTCAGTCGCTTCGGATCCCCCCACACCCTGATTTCCTTGTTTATTATGGCGAGGACGACAGGTTTGAGAACGATTATCGGCAGACGACGAATGAAACGTATCAATCGGTTTATTTTTATCATGTTCTTCGCAACGAGGCCTCAGATTATGACCGGTGCCAGGCCGGTCGTGGACGTCAGACTTCCCTCTCCTTTTCAATGGTGACCACCACCACCGGGTCCAGCGGAATCCGCCTGCCGATGTAAATCTTGGCAGTGAAAATTTCCACAAGGTCGCGCAGTATATACCCGAGTTTCTTTTTCAGGCCTGACTGCGTACCGGACCGGGCACTGCGGAAAGCGTTTCTCGTCCGCGGCGCCCCAAAGCCGTAAGGTGCGGAAATCTGGCCGATGATGGAATCGCTCAGCACCGAGACGTGCGTCATATCACCGTATTGAATGTGCCTACTGAACGGACTCTTGCCATTGGGAATCCGCATCAGCATCTTCCCGCCCAGCCTCAGGAGTTGGGCCGCGGTTCTGAAATAATCGGGTATTTCATCCATTGGAACATGTTCGAGGACGTCGAACATGCAGATTAAATCAAACGAATTACCGTAGGAATCGACGAGAACGAAGGGATGCCCGTGGAAGACCATATGTCCCCTTTCTCGGGCTCTTACAACCAGCTCTTCGATTATTTCCAGGCCAATAACCGAAAAACCGTTTTCCTTGGCCCAGTCGAGAAATAGACCGTTTCCGAAGCCAATTTCCAGCGTCTTCGACTTTTTCTCAATGCCCGAGCGTTTAAGCTCATTCAAATAGGCCTCGCTGGCAAAGGGACTGTCCAGCGGTTGCGCATCCCAACCCTTCCAGGTCACATAATTGTCGTAACTTTTCATATTTCTATAATTTTATCTTTACCCAGGGAAAAGGGAACATTGAACTACAGGAAAATACGAGCAGTTGATGGCGTAAAGTGCTGCTCATAACCCTATATATAAACAACTATAGTATTTCAACAGTAATCAACCTTTAAGACCGGCCAGGAATTGCAGCAATCTTCTACCGACCCGTTCAGGATAAAAATCCTGCACTCGTCGGAGGGCTTTATCCCGATATTGCCGGCGGATACTCTCGTCGGTCATCCTCTCCATGGCCTGGGCGAGTTCCTTTTCATCTTCGCGCGAAACGAGCATACCGTACTCCCCACTGTTGAGAATAAATTCCACCCCGCCCCCCAGCGCGTTGGTACAAATCACCGGACAGCCCGCGGACATCGCCTCGACGACAACCTGTCCGAAACCTTCCTCGTTTGAGGCTAGCACAAACGCATCCGCCTTTTGCATGAACAATCTGGGCATCTGGACAAATCCGCACAGGGCAACACAATCGCTCATAGACATCGACCTGATGAGTTTCGCGAGATTTTCCCGTTCGGGGCCTTCGCCGGCAATTACCAGACGGCAATCCATCTTGTTGCGCACGGACCTAAAAGCCCTAATCAATAAATCGACCTTTTTCAACTTGACCAGCCGGGAAACGGAGACAAAGACGAACCCGGATTTCTCATCCAGCCATGGATGAGTCTTTTCAGCCATGTTCGGCTCTTGTGGTACAACGACATTGGGTATACAGGTTATCTTGTGGGGGTCAAGATGCGCATGCCGAAGTGCGTCCTCGACCGAGCCGGGGGAGACGCCAAAGCTGGCGGAAGCAAAGGGGTAAAGCAATCGGACCAACCATTTGTTATCTTTCCAACTGTTCCTGTGCGACAAATCAATCGGATGATGATGGGTGATGATCAGTCTGCCGCCGCGGCGCCGCCATCTAGAGCACAAAAAGACAAGAATGGCGATGAGGTTGACGTAAATTGGCCCGGAGATCAGAAAATCCGGATTCGCCCGGTCGAGATAGCGGCGTAGTTCCCCCATGATCCGCAGGCCACGCCCCCCCTTAAGCTGAATGAAATTGACACCCTCGGGGAACTGATGGCTCATCCGGTCGATATGGCCATTATAATACAAAACATCAATGTTAACGACGCCATTGACCATCAGAGCCCAAGAGAGTCCGGAAAATACAGCGGCAAAAGCCCCCCTGGAAACGATATTGCTGAAAAGTGCAACTTTGGGCTTACCAAGCGATAGTGGATCGGGGGAGACAGGGAAATCCGAGACAAATTTATTTCCCAATATGGAGCCTGTTTGAGAAAGCATATTATCCCTTAATGAGGCCAGTCAGGTGCGTGGATGTTTAGGCACTACAGGGGACATTCTTTACTTTTTAACTTTTGATTACTCTGGAATGGGGTTGGTTGGTAATTTGTTCATCCGGAAACTCGCGGAAACTCGGGGAAACTCGGGGACGCTATTGACTACGATGACAAACTTTTTTTCTGCTACAATTCCGGGGACAGTTTACCCAATTTCACAACCTAATTCTCTCCCGATTCCCGCATGGCAAAATCAAGCACATTCTGACTCAGCCAAATGCCATTATTTCGCATCCGCTGAAGTGCCTCGGCCATCACAAAGGGAACTCCTTCCCTTTTGGCTCGCAAAAGAATACCAATAGAACCCGTCAATTGAAGCCCGCACAACCGTGCCATCCTTCGTCCAACCGCCTCATCTATGCACACTGTTTGAATATTTTCCAGCAGAGCAAGTTGAATGACCGCAGCCTCCCCCGGATCAAGGGCATTGGCAAGGAAATGAGGCAGATCAACTCGTTTAGGCCGAACTTGTAACCAAGTTGCCATCTCGAATTGCTCCACAGCAAACCCGGCAACACCACCCGCCCTGATTTCCTGGCAGACCTCGAAAGGAACATGCACATTGCGATAAAGATCATTCAAAACGGTAAGGTTTCCTAACGCTGCAACCAAGGCCAACAGCGGTCCAGTATTGATGACAATCCTGTCATCATGCATTTTTCAGATCCTCGTAGAGTTCATTATCCGGTAAGTCTATCGCTGCTACTCCATAGCGGTGCAAGGAGAGAAG
>CAZDYX010000284.1:0-2791 GCA_964509775.1 uncultured Desulfobulbia bacterium
CCTATCGTCCGCCTCGTGTTACTCTTAAACCAAAAGTGCAGGGGACGCAGACTGCAATTGTCGTCGGACCATCCGGTGAAAAGCTTTACATGGACGAAAAGGGTCGAGCCAAGGTGCAGTTCCACTGGGATTTAGAGGGGAAGAAGAATGAGAAAAGTTCCTGCTGGGTGCGTGTCAGCCACGGTTATGCTGGTCAAAAGCACGGTATTCAGTTTCATCCATTAGTTGGAGATGAGGTCATCGTAGATTTTCTTGAAGGCGACCCGGACAAACCTATTATCGTCGGACGCGTATATAACGGCGACAATCGACCTCCGCTGAAACCGGAAAATAGAATCCAGAATATTATCCTTACGCCTTATCAGCATCGTTTGATGATGGATGACCGTGGCGCATATATCACCCTTAACACTGGTGGGAATGAAGTACTTCACATGGCTGATGGAAAAGAGTCGAGTAAGTATGGGAATAACATAAGAATCTCTACGGCTGACGGGCACTATATCCATCTGGCAAAGGGTGAGGAATTAAAGGGCGTTGAACTCAAAACAGAAGCAGGACATTGGGTACTTTTCAAGGATGAACCAGAGCCATGTATCTATATGCAGGACAAGGACGGAAATCTCACTCTTCACTTTGATTCAGACAACAAAAGCATCCACATCAACAACGCGTCTGACCAAGTGATTACAGTAACGTGCGAATCAGGCAAGATTCGCATCTCCGCCAAGGAGATAGAAATCCATGGCAACCAAAGCGTCAAGATGGACGCTGGACAAAGTATTGAAATCTCAGCACCGCAAATAAAAGTTGAAGGCACTCAGACGGAAGTAAAGGGCAGCGCTATGGTGATTATCCAGGGCGGATTAGTTAAAATTAATTAGTATCTATTGAGAATCCGGGAGGATATTGCATGGGTAAACCTGCTGCAAGATTAGGCGATATGACTGTGCATGGAGGTGTAATTACTGTTGGACATCCAACTGTGATTATCGGTGGACAACCCGCCGCACGTATTGGGGACATGCACACCTGTCCGATGGTTACGGGAATGGTTCCACACGTCGGTGGGCCGATTGCTATGGGCAGTCCAACTGTGCTAATCGGCGGTATGCCGGCTGCTCGTGTTGGGGATATGGCTACTTGTGTAGGGCCGCCAGATAGTATTGCCGCAGGATGCCCTACTGTGCTAATCGGAGATATGAGTCAAGCGAACGTCCTCAGGCAGGCATCCAAGGCAGGCGCGGCTTTCTGTGAAAAGTGCTCTTCCTAACGAAAGAATGACCAACCATCGTTGTAGAAATAAGGAAAGTCTGTTATGAGAAAGGCTACTGTTACTCAAAATCTCAAGGATCTTCTTGCTCAGCAAACGGCGATTGAAGGAGGAACTCTCTTTGCAATCCTTGATGCTGCTCGCGCTGCCTATGTGCCAGTAAAACTTTCTCAACTCGAATCCGGATGGATATCTCTGTACCGTGGCGAACCGGAAGAAACCCTGGCCGAAGTCGCGCCATATCTCGTCAAGTTAGAGCAAGACTCAGAGATTCTAGAATGGATTTTTGACAATGGCTGGGGAGATAGCTGGGGTATCTTTATGACCTCCTCGGCTAGCCTTGAGGATTTGCGCAAGCATTTCCGCCATTTTCTGCTAGTCCAGGACGAGGATGGCAATGAGTTGTATTTCCGTTTTTATGACCCTCGTGTTCTGAGGGTTTATCTGCCCACATGCACGGTAGAAGAAGCCAGGCAGTTTTTTGGCCCCGTGGCGAGTTTCCTTGTGGAGAGCGAAGATGCTGGGGAACTTCTACAGTTTTCGCTTTCTCCCATTGGGGTTTTGTCAGAAACCATACCTTTAGCTGGGCAAGATAAGCCCTCAGAGCCCTTTATGTTGAGGGAATAATATGATAACGATTCGCAAGGACCAAATGATAGCTTTTGAAAAGGCGGCAGAGGATAATTTCGTTCGTGAGGTAATGGTGTTCCAACGTGAGAATCTTCCTGATCTAACGGATTACTTAACAGAACAAGATTTGAAAGAAGAGGTTCAAGCTGGGATGGCAAAGGCCCGATCATACGGGATTGAAGGAAAATCAGATGTTGTATTCTTTGTTTCTTTGCGGCTTATTGCTGGGCCTGAATTTGATAGTCATCCGGTGGCGCAGGAGATATTAACGGACCAAACGATACCAGCCGATGAACGGATGGAAATCCTTGCAGATAATTTGACGGATGAAATAGTTATAGATATGGTTATCAAGTCGGTTCCTTCTGACTAGCCAGGGTGGAGGCTATATACATGTCAACGGCGGGCACTATCGCAAAGAAAGGGGCGCATCTTAAAGAGCTATCAGCCCAGGAAGCGGCAATTAATCAACAGATTAAGAAGGCGACAGACGAGCTTAAGCAGGACCTTGCCCAAGCGGCGCTCGATGCTGCCGGGGTGTTAGACCCAACTCCAATCTCAGACCTGATTAGTGCAGCCATTAGCGCGCGCCGAGGCGACTGGATAGGAGCTGGACTCTCGATAGTATCAGCGATTCCGTATCTTGGTGATGCGCTCGGTAAGACGGCGAAAGGTGCTAGACTCGCTGCAAAGATTAATAAACACAGAAAGAAGATTAATAATCTGGTCAGCGCGGGACAGCGACTCAGGAGTGCATGGAAAGGCCGTGAAT
Organism: uncultured Desulfobulbia bacterium; assembly: GCA_964509775.1. Taxonomy (GTDB): domain Bacteria; phylum Desulfobacterota; class Desulfobulbia; order Desulfobulbales; family CAZDYX01; genus CAZDYX01. The sequence goes on from CAZDYX010000284.1 coordinate 2,676, forward strand.
CCTTAATTAAACGACTCCGCAATGCAAGTAAAAAGTTTGGGAACTCCTCACCAGGTTCGCGCGTTCCCTGTCCGAAAACCCGGCCCGCATCTCAATGGTCTAAGTTGAAGGATGCA
>CAZDYX010000284.1:2801-5111 GCA_964509775.1 uncultured Desulfobulbia bacterium
CTTAGATATAGTTTCACTTGCTAAATTAAACATTAAGGACTTTAGGAAATCTACGAAGGATTTACGTGGCAATAAACGAGGCGCTGCGTTTGAACGATGGGTTAAAAAGAATCATCCAGAGGTATATGGAAAAGGCAGACGCAGATTCAAAGACGGCAAATCCTCTGATGGATATGTCAATGATAAGAAAAAGCAGGTCTGGGATTACAAGCATTACAAGCGTGAGCAACTCGATAAGCCATTTTCAGGCCACGCCAAGGAACAATTGGAGAAATACCGTCAGAAGAAAAAAGCAGGCACGATTAAAGAATCCGATTACCTATTCAGTGACGAGCCTTCAGGGGGGTTGGCAAAGCAAATCCAGGAGAAAGGCGGCAACGTCTACTATGTCGACGATGCAGGAGAAATTATCAAAATGCGTCGCATCAAAAAATAGAAGGAGGTACTACGATGGGAAGGATGAGCACTATCTCAATAATTGCCTATGCTGAAGCAGCGGTTTGGATTGACCACAAAGTGGCACCCGTACTCGTTCAACGACTTGCCGAAGGTCGTTATGGGTTCAAGCCAGAATTCGCCTATATCAACGCCCAAAACGTCGCCAAGCAGTTGAGTAAAGCATTGCCTACTATCCTCAAGCGCGTTGCTGCCTACAATATAGATTACCTGACATTGAGTACTTGGGGTACATATGACCCAAACTTGGATTACCCACCATATGCTGACCTATCTCTAAGCGATGACCGCGAAAACGATTGCCATCTCTCGCTCACGCTTCCTGTGGCGTTGGAGCAAATCTCTCACGATGAAGTGAATCACCTTATTCAGATAACTGAACGTGTCATTGAGGACAGTAGGGCACAATATGCGTGCGTCCATGAATCAGCAGATTGGGAACAACTCCACGATGAACGCGACGGAGATCTGCTCTTTCTGCGCAGTTGTTCAAGAGGTGCTTACTGGCTGACATATTTCTGTGATGAATATGTAGGGCGACTGGAGGGAGAGAAGAAACTGAAAGCAGCACCTGCGTGGCAAGTGCGAGAGTTACCGAATGGAATACTTCTCATCTCACACCCTGACCCGAAGGACTTTGACAAAGAACCCAAGAAATCTGATATTCATAAGTTGCATGAGTATCTGCAAAGTCTGGTGAAACCGGAGGATAAGCCATGAGTCTTATACTTGAAACCTATTGCGAAGATTATGAAGACCTCTTTGAAGAGATACCCAGCCTCCGAAAGAATCAGGTTATGGCGGGTTCGGATACAATATATCTGCTCCTCTTTCCGCATGAGTTCAGTGATTACTATGGAGATGACCTCCCAAACTTTGTTGAGTATTTGGAAGAGCAGTTCGGCCTCAAAGACCCAATCTTCACCAATCTGAAAGAGGAGGACGAGACGGCCGTGGCAGCGGAAGATGCCATCCTATATTTGAGTCGAGTGCTGGAAATATTGAAGGAACATAAGGACGACCTGCCGCTCCTATACTCTTTTCGCGACGACGCAACAGGTGAGGCATACTTGGAGACGGCCGTGGGTAATACAAAACTTCAGGGAGGGTATGACCACTGTATTGCCGTGGTGGGCGATACGGTGGGGGATATTCGCAAGCGAGATTCTTATGATGCAAATGGCGAACGCTTCTCTATTGTGCGAGAGTCCATCGCGGATGTTTTTGGCGAAGAATTCGCTGCCATGCTGGAAGTTGCCAAAACCGCACGACGCTTTAATAGACACTTTGTGGCGACAGTGTATTGAAAACTGATGAATTTTCCAAATTTCTTTTGCGTTTAGCTTGACTTTGTTAGATTTCAATGCACTCCAATGGATTGGCAAGTGAACGAAAACAAAAGGAGTTGGCGTGGGCGCTGCGGCGGAATTGAAATAGCGAACGCCACAAAATCAGAAGGCTCAATAAATGCAGGCAAATATTGTTTATCAATGGTTGTCAAACGTCAGACGTGGGCTGAGATTCAATAGAACTCGGCAGCGAGCTTATGATTATAATGAGATTTATTTGGGAAGCGGATAAAACAGAAACACTATCTGGAATCTTAAAACGTGCTTTTCGCAATGCGCTCCAATGGGCTGTCAAGTGAACGAATACAAGAGGAGTTTTGGCGTGGGCGTGCGGCGGAATTGTCGTTTTGTTTTTTTAATTCGACAAAAAAACAAAACAAAAATTGAAATAGCAAACGCCAAAAAATTAGATTGGAATGAGACTGCTAAAGGATGCTGTGACTCGTAGACTACAAAGGCATGTGACTCGTGCAGCGCGGGAAGTGGATGCATTGGGTGACCGTGC
>CAZDYX010000285.1:0-2757 GCA_964509775.1 uncultured Desulfobulbia bacterium
GAGCGGCGGCATCATAGATCTTGAATTCGATGTCGTAGTTTCCATTAGGCACATCCTTCCCATCTTTATCCGTAAGCGTGCCCTGGTAATTGATCATCTGCGGAACCCCGCCATAGGAAAATGTCCCAAAGATCAAAATTGGCGAATACTGCCGACAACATACTGCTGAGGATCTTGGTTCTAAACATCTCGGGTTTCCTCCTTAATAAATGGTAGTAAGGTGATAGGTGATAGGTGATAAAAAATAGTTTTCTGGACCAATGAACCAGGAAAAAGAAATGCGCGGTTAATCCTACCGACTTCTCTCCAATAGAAACATTTTGTATAGACCTTAGCAGGGGGAATGTAATATGTCAAGGATGTTGTAAGGATGTTGTAAGGATGTTGTAAGGAATGTAAGGATATAAAGTTGACCCCATCAGCGAGATGGAGAAGGGTAAGCGGACGATCGGCAAGGAGCGGGCGAGAAGGCTTGCCGATGTACTGCGACTATCGCCAGCTCCTGTAATCCCCAGCATGCGAAGACATCGGGACAGCCCATTAGTTAACCTGGGCCGGCGCAGGACGCTCTTTCCCTGATCCTTTGAAAATGGAGCATGCCGCTATTGGGCCAGTTATAGTTCGCAAGGAAAAATTTTTTCCATGAACGTCTGCTGATGAGCTGCGGCAAGGGGCTGGTGTTTGGTTTGCCAGGCACAAGGCAATGTCAGGGCCTGAAGGAAAATTCCGTTGGCCCATGCCGGCCACCCTGGCGCTCTTTTTAGTCCCCGCTTGACTCTGTTCAGTCCCCGCTTCGACGGGGGTTCAGTTCAATACCCCCTTGGGTACGGGGAAAAACCGGGGGCACTCTTTATACGATAACCTCACCAACCACGCCCGCGCCTTTCGCGAGCTGTCCCTGCTGATTGCATCGCCCGCCGGGACGCGAGGCCTTTTCCGGCGACATCTTCTACCTGCACGTCCGCCTGCTTGAGCACTCCTCCCGTCTCTCGGCGGACCATGCCGGCGGCAGCCTGACAGCGCTGCCAGTTATTGAAACCGTGGAAGGTGAGATCGTCGTCTTCTTGAATAGCGCGAACGAATCCGGTACAGTGCCTATCTGGTGGTTGATGAAAATGAAAAATCTCCCGTTTTACGCACCAAAATCATTCCCTCCTTGACGCCCTGCTTTTCTTCATGGTAGCTATGCCCAACAGGCTGTTTTTGACTGTGATGTGGAAGGCTGACAACGCATTTCTCCCTTTTGGTCTTGGCCCCCCACGAAAGCAATTTGTTGTATAAGTTGTATAAAGCCGTTTCCCGTTGATCTTTTACAGTGAATGGTCAACGGCAAAATGAGCCGAAATAATTCTTGCAAAAATTAACTAATGAATATATTGTTTTTTTTACAGTTGTACCGACGCTCGAACAACACCCCCCACGCATTCCATAAGAACTGCGCACCATGGGGGGTTACTTTTTTTATGGGGGCGAGTTATGAGGTTTGCTAAGCCCCCGAAGACCTTTGGCGAACAGGTTGACCTGCTCATGTCGCGCGGCATGGAGGTCGGCAACCTGGAACGCGCCAAACGCTATCTCGCCCACCTCAACTATTATCGCTTGGCCGCCTACTGGTTGCCGTTCGAGCAGGAACACCCCAGCCATCAGTTCAAGGCTGGCACCCGGTTCGAAACAATTCTCGAACTTTACATCTTTGATCGAGAACTACGCCTTCTGGTGATGGATGCCATTGAGCGGGTCGAGGTCTCCCTGCGCACCCGCTGGGCGTATCATTTGGCGCACACCTATGGGCCGCATGCCCACCTTGATGGCGCCATTTTCAAGGAACGCTGGTCACGTCAGGAAACTCACCAGAACAACATTGAATTACTCAAAGAAATGGTGAATCGGAGTTCTGAAATTTTTATCCGCCACTTTGACGCCTATGATGAAGATTTGCCGCCCGTGTGGACAATCTGTGAGATCATGACCCTGGGGCAGCTTTCCAAGTGGTACGCCAACCTGCGGCATGGCCGGGACCGTAACGCCATTGCCAACGTCTATGGCCTTGACGATGTCAACCTTACCTCCTTTCTCCATCACCTGAGCATAGTCCGTAACCTCTGCGCCCATCATGCCCGGTTATGGAATCGGGAATTTGCCATCACCTGGAAGCTCCCCGTCTTAAAGCCGGCCACCCTGCCGGCAAACTTCAATGCCCTGGTGGGCAAACGGCTCTATAATACCTTGGTGATGCTGACCTATCTCATGGACTGCATCAACCCCCATAGTTGGAAACGACGTCTGGCGGCTCTTTTTGCCAAGCACCCCGAGGTGCCAGCCTTCGCCATGGGGTTTCCCGACGATTGGCGCGATCGACCGATCTGGCATGGGAGCGTTTGACCGTTACCCGAGTAAAATTTGAGCAGGTAGCGGATTCATTATTCCCTGTCCTCTAATAGGGTTGTCTAATCCTGAGCCTTTTGGTACTGAAGGTCTATCCAATCATCGAGCAGAAGGAAATCAAAGGCAAGCAGTGCATCCACCTCAGTCTCGAAGGGAAAGACTATCCTTTACGGAGATGTATTTGTTCTGATCAAAAAAGCCGAGGAATACATCCTGGAGCATATCAATATCGGCATGAAGCTCGACGGGCTCTTGCGGGTTGATGTTCCCGAGATTGATCGTGACGCCTTCCGCGAGGCGATCATTAATGCCTTTTGTCATCGGGATTACCGGGAGTATGACTCTGTCAATATCGCAATTTTTAAAGACCGC
>CAZDYX010000285.1:2767-4627 GCA_964509775.1 uncultured Desulfobulbia bacterium
TTGTCATATTCAGGGATCGGGTGGAGATTCGAAGTCCCGGTCTGCTTTATGGCGGGCTAACGATCTCTGACATCAGGGAAAAGATGGTCTCTGCCAGAAGAAACGAGCTGCTGGCGGACCTTTTTCAGCGCTGCCATCTCATCGAGAAGTGGGGACGCGGCATCAGGATGATTTTGGAAAAGGAGCCCCAAACCGAGTTTGAGGAGATCGGCGCCCTCAGCTTTATTACGACGTTCAGAAGGAAGGGTTTCGGAGCCGGTTTCACCGAAGAGGGTGGAGAAAGTTCGGTGAAAACTACCCAGAAAACTACCCAGAAAATCTTGGGATGCATTTCTGCAAATCCATCAATCAGCCGAACAGAGCTAGCGGCTCGCATTGGTATCACAGCGGATGGCGTCAAGTATCACCTGGATAACCTGCAAAAGCAGGGTGTTCTCAGACGGGTCGGGCCGGACAAGGGCGGGCATTGGGAACTCTTGGAAAAGTGAGAGTCGGCAATGCATCCTCGTCATTCCGGCGAAGGCGGGAATCCATGCCCTAACTTTTGGATTCCTGCTTCCGCAGGAATGACGTTGATGCGGTGGCCGAAATGATGATCAAGGCCCTGTCAGGGCATTGGTTCAGTTTGGTCGACATGCATTGACATGTACATTATCAATGTGTACACTTTTACCACTTAACACCAAACTCATGCTGGAGAGACAGGATGCAGAAGGTAAATGTAAAAGAGGCGCGACAACAAATAGGCCGTTTGATCGAGGCCGTGACGGCTGGTGAAGAGATTATCATTACCAAGCGTGGCAAACCGGTTGCCATACTGCAAGAGATCGACGGGGAAGAAAAAAAAGAATTGCATTTCCCCGACCGGCGGAAATTTCGGGCCGGTCTGCCGCCAGCCCAGCAATCGAGCGACCGGATAATTCGTGAGATGCGCAATGAACGAGGCTGAAAAGTACTACCTCTGTCACCGTCTATAAACCTCTCTCCGGTGCCCAATCCTGAGAACCAGAATACTGATAACCTTATCCTGGATGTCGCATATCACGCGGTAATCACCTATCCGGTACTTCCAGAAGCTGCCCAGGTCTTTCCCATGCAGAGGCTCGCCCAGTGAACGCGGATCTTCAAGTGGTGCTATCCGTTCCCGTAACACCTTAAGAATCCGCCTCTGCACCTCGCGATCCAGGCTCGACAGCTCTTCTACGGCAGCGGGATCAAACTCAATCCGCCAGGCCAAGGCGGATCTCCACTTCTTCTAACGGAATCCCTGGCAGATTCTTCTTTGCCCTCTCTGCCGCAAGATAATAATCCTCAAGTTCTTCAAGATGCTCAAGAATCGCTTCACGCACATAAAACGTTTTGGTGCGCCCGGTTTTCTTTGCCAAGCTGTCAAGACGGGCTTCCATATCTTGTGGCAATCTGACGGCGAGCATTATTCGACCTCCTGTATTGAAATACACGTATAGCATACGATGAGCGCGTACTGCGGTCAATACCTTTCAGTTACCCAGCCATATGCGCAGGCTCAGCATGCAACGTGATCCCCAGGGCCTTGATTACTTTCATTACTGTGGCAAACTCCGGATTGCCTTCTCCGGAAAGTGCCCTGTAAAGACTTTCGCGAGAAAGTCCTGCATCACGGGCAACTTGGGACATTCCTCGCGCGCGCGCAATATCCCCGAGTGCGGCGGCAATCAGGGCGGGGTCGGATTGCTCCAGGCAGGCCTCAAGATAAAGCACCATATCCTCTTCGGTATTCAAGTGCTCTATCACATCCCATTTTTTGAGCGTCACTTTACTCATGGTTGCTTCCTCCCGTCAGGCTTCGTGCCAGTTCCTGAGCCATGTTAATGTCCTTGG
>CAZDYX010000285.1:4637-5107 GCA_964509775.1 uncultured Desulfobulbia bacterium
AGGCGGCGATGTGCTCGATAGAGGTCAGGTAGTCGGCCGAGTCATACTCGCTGAACTCAGTCTTGGTCATTGTCCGTGCACTCCTCTGCGAGTTCTCTCGCTCTCTTGATGTCCTTGGCCTGACTGGACTTGTCCCCTCCAGCCAGCAGTATCACTACTTCCATACCACGCTGCACGAAATACACGCGATAGCCGGGGCCGTAATGTATCCGCATTTCGGAAACCCCTTCCCCAACCGGTGTACAATCACCAAAGTTTCCAAGTTCAGCACGACGCAAGCGGGCGTTAATGATGGCTTTTGCTTTTCTATCGCGTAAACGGGCAAACCATGCAGAGTAGACTGAAGTTTCGCTGAGTTGCTTCATGACTTATAGCGTAGCCCACAAACTACACAAAGACAAGTGAATAGATTATGGATGGCGCGATGGCCTTCTGGGTGCAGCCCTCGGACTCACGCCACGTGCGAAGTT
>CAZDYX010000286.1:0-5103 GCA_964509775.1 uncultured Desulfobulbia bacterium
ACGCCGGCGGCAACTTCATCAACGACCTTAAGCAAGGCATCCGGGAACATTACGGGCACGCCGGGTCGCGCTTCATCGAGGGCCTACTTCCACTCTGGGATAAGCCGGAAGACATGACCAGACTAAAGGAAGATTACAAGCGCTGCCAGCGGGCCTTGTCTCTTTCGGCAAACTCAGAGGTTGGAGACCGGTATTCGCATTACTTCGCGGTGGTCAAGCTGGCCGCGGACTTGGTTTACCGGATTCTCGGCATCGGCGATCCGGTGAGCGCTGAGAACAGTATCTACCGGGTGTTCAGTAACATGTTGAGTGTGTCCCTTGCCGATGTGGACATATCGACCCGGGCGATGGAGTTTATTGTTTCATGGGCGGGCGCAAACGAGAATCTTTTCAACGCCACAGACAGGGAGGCCTTCGGTATCTGGCGGGAAGGTGCATTCATAGGCATCTACCCTCACAAGCTCACCGAGGTGCTCAAAAAGGAAAGGTACTCCGACAAGGCGATTCTGCGCGGCTGGGCCGAGCGGAAATGGATTGAGAGGGCCGATAAGGAGCATTTCACCACACCTAAACGGGTAACTGAAGATAATTATTCGAAGCTCCGCCGGTTCATCGTCATCCCCTGGCCAGTGGTAGAGAGGTTTAGCAAATGATGATTTTGATTTTCCAAAAACGACCGGTAACACCGGTAACACTGGTAACATGACTGATTTTACAGGTTTTTTACAATTTCGACCCGGCAACAAACCGGAAACAACCGGTAACAAACCGGTAACACCGGTAACAGTTACCGGTTTATGTAACCGGTTTTTTCCTTGTAATTTCAAGCATGTTACCGGTGTTACCGGTTTTTGCCATATTCCTTCCTAAGAAACATTCCACGCATTACGGAAATTGGACCCTTAGATATGAAAAATTATAAGAGAGACGATCACCACAGGGCAGTTTAAAACGCTCTGGATAACGGCCAACCGATTGTTTTTGCAAAGGAACCGCAGCCATGAAGCCTTTAAAGAAGCTCTTTGAGCCGATCAACACCGACCAGATCAAGAAAATTCACGCCCAGGCCGGGAACGCCGACTGCAGAAAGAGCAGCTCTATTCGATGGTCGCAAGACTTGTCGGCATCCCCTCCATCACTGCGCTTTCAAAGCAGGAAGCCTCTCACATCATCGAGCGGCTGCAAGGTCCTACTAAGTGGCTCAGGCCCGCGCCGCCAAGGACAGAAGCCGACATACCAGGCGACACATCCGGCCTGCCGTTTCTGAGCCATGTTGTGGGGCTCAGGTTGAGTATCAAGGAACTGGGCTGGGACAAGGAGCACATGAAGAACTGGCTGGAGAAATACATGAAGGTTCCGGACATCCGCTCTCTTAACCGGACGCGTGCGAAAGACGCATTCCTCGTCCTACGAAAAATTCAGGACCGAAAACAAGCCGCCGGCAGTATTGAGGACTCCGAGAGAAACGGGCCTTGAAAGAGTATTCAAAAATAGCGCAATGCCTCATTGAGATAATCGGCGACGAGGAAGTCCGTAGGCTCCACAAGGATCACCCCTTTCGGAGGGAGCGGGACGACAAGATCCGGGGACTTCATCGCCGCGGGGTTCCACAGAAGATCCTGGCCGAGGTGAGCGGCATAAGCAAGTCATCGATTGGGAGAATTTGCCATAAGGTCCTGCCCGTCTCGGGGGACAAATAGGAGACCACAGCATGTCTTTCCTCGACACCGATAAGGGCAAGAAACTCCTTGACCAGTTCCTGAAGAAATTCAAGGGCGGCAGCCAGCGCGTTTATCGCTCCGAGGTGCAGCAGTTTTTCGAGTTCAAGGGCAGCGAGATCAGCGAGGTTAAGGCGGAGATCCTTCATGCTTACCGGAAAAATATCGGCCGGGAGCACACACCCGCAACCACGAAGCGGAAGTTCTCGATGCTGAACGGCTTTTTCAAATTCCTCGAAAAGCAGATCAAGGGCTTTGAAAACCCGATCGGCAGACTCAAAGACTTCAGAACCCACCTGGGCAGCGAGAGCGAGGAGGTCAAGAAGTACCTGGCTGGCTTCATCGCCGCGCAGAACACGTCAAACACCAGACGGAGCTACGAGAACCTGGTCAGACTTTTCTTCACCTGGTCCGGCAAGGACCTCCATGAGATCAGCCGGGCGGACATCCTGGCCTATCGGGATTACCTCCGGCAAGAGCGGAAACACAAGGACACTACCATCTGGAACAAGTTCATCGCCCTGAACCGCTTTTTCAAATACATCGAGAGGGAAAACCGCAAGTTCCATAACCCCATCGTCTTTAAGGAACTCAAGCTCATCTTCCCGAAAAAAGACAAGGGATATTACTCCGTGCTCTCCGCGGCCGAGGCAGAGCGGCTCCTGAAGCAGATGAACCGGAAGACGGCGATCGGCAAGCGTGACTATGCCATGCTCCTGATCATCCTGGTCTACGGCCTGCGGGCCAACGAGGTGGCCAGACTCCGGCACAAGAACCTGGAGCCGGAGCGGGTGAAGGGTCAGCAAAAGGTCTGGATCATTGACCGGAAAGGCCGGTTCCAGAATCGGCCAAAGACCGCGATCATCCTGAACGGCCGGGCTCTCCGGGCCTTTGATGACTGGATAGCGATGGTCAAGGCCGCGGGCGTGAAGGTCAACGGCGAGTTGCCGATCTTCCTGCCCTTTATCTACGATCGCACCGCCCAAGGTCTGGTTATCCGGAGGGACCGCCTTGAACAATCCCTGTCGGTCAAGGCGGTCGAGAACGTGGTCAAGAAGTACCTAAAGAAGGCGAAGATCACGCGGGAAAGTGAAACCTTAAGCCCCCACGCCTTGCGGCACACCGCCTTTACGGTCCTTGCCCAGGAGGGTGTCAAGATTCAAGACATTCAGAAGCTCGCCGGCCATCAGGACATCAACACGACCATGATCTACGTCCATTCGGCCCAGAGCTATGACGATCATCCGGGCATGCACAGCCCCTTGAATAAGTAAAGCCACGCGCCCTTGGCCAGACGCGTGGCTTGGTTAAAGCGTTGGGAGCGACCTCCCTTTCCCGGTGGACAAGAAACTTACCACACCAGGGAGGTCAGATGGAAGAGGAAAGGGTCGTAAATGAAAGGGCATTGCTCAAGATGTTTGTGCGGGACATAGAAAAGTTTTCGCTCCTCGGCAAAGAGGAAGAGCTCATCATAGCCAGGCGGGCCCGGGCGGGAGACCGGACGGCCGCAAACCGGCTGGTCGAGGCGAACCTTCGTTTTGTCGTAAGACAAGCGCTAAGGCGCTGGCAGCCCGGCCTTCCCCTGATGGATCTGGTCTCCGAGGGCTGCTGGGGTCTGATGATCGCAGTCCGGCGCTTTGACCCTGACCGGGACGTCCGCTTCCTAAGTTTTGCCCATCACTGGGTCAACCAGCGGATCCGGGACGCGGCGAAGGGCCATTACCGCCCAGGTCATTGCTCCCTGGACGATCCGGCCTTTGGGGATGACGATAAAACGACCCTCAAGGACCTTATCGCCTCGGATGAGGTCGGGAGCGATGAAAAGGTTTCCGAGCGCCAGGCGAGCCGCATGCTTTCCATCCTCAGCGATCGGGAGCGGACGATTATCGAACTCCGGATCTGGCATGACCTCACCATGGAAGAGATCGGCCGAAGGCTCAATATCACCAGCACCCGGGTGCAACAGATCGAGGGCCGGGCACTCGGCAAAATGAGGCGGGCAAATCGCGACACCTTTGGCGCCGATCACGGTGAAACCCTCGCGGTTGCAAGCCTTGCAGGGGGCAGGGCATGAGAAGTTTTAAAACCGGGGAAAGCGTTTTAACACGCCTGCTGACGCCCGTCAGCGGCGGCTTTATTAACGGACTTCGCATAATAGTAAGATTATACCCCATGCCCTCACCATCAAAACCTCACAAAGCCTCATGTGGCAAGGGTTTGCGAGGTTTTGGTGCCTCTTCGGTAAGTCTCGCAGAAAAGAGTTCGCGGGCAGAATGCACGCGGCTAGATGTATTAAAATAGTACGTGATTTCAACATGTTAATGCGAAAACAATTTGCAAAAAATGTTAAAACCAGGGATGGTTTTAACATGTCAACTCCTGACACGCGGGTTGTTGGCGTGCTGCAAAAAACGCTGTCGGCGTTCACCACCTTTTACATGAAGAATGGGGGAGTTGATAAGGAATGCCCGGAAATAGGGCAAGTATGGTTGAAACAGTTCAATTTTAATTGAGGCAAACTGGGAATAAGCGGGAATATGTGGGAATTACCAGGAAAACAGTTTGCAAAGGAGGCCAAATGAAGCCAGTCAAGGAGATCAAAAAGGTTCAGGTCGCCGGCAAAAAGCACTTCGTACCGGCCGAGGATGCGGAAATAGAGAAGCTCTTGCAGCGCGGCCTAGCCCTCAAGCAGAAGGCGGACACCACCAAGGAGGAACTAGAGACGATCCAGGATCGCCTTATAGAGATAGCCCGGACGCGGCGGGAGGGGACCACAACAGTCACCCTCGAAGGAATCTCCGTCAAGGCCCTTGTCACCTTCCGGGAATCCTTTGTGGTCGGGGATGACATCGAGAACATCAAGGTTCCCCTCGGCCCCCTCTTTGCGCGGTTCTTTACCAAGAAGACCGAGTTCAAGACCACGGCCGACTTTAAAAAGTTTCTGGAGTCTGACCACGCCTTAGGGCTCCCAGATCCGGAGGGGATCAAGAAGGCCATTCAAAAGTATGTCACCGTGAAAGAGACCAAGCCGAATGTGAAGATGGAGGTAAAGGACTGATGGATACCAGTGACATAAGACAGGAAGAGCTTAACCCCATTTACCAGCAGATTTCCAGGATAATCAGTCTGGAGGCGGCCGTTAAGCTAGGGCTGGAATTCGGAGGCGAGATGATCTACTTTCCCAGGCTGGACCGTGGCGCCGGCGCTATTCTCAAATTGCGGGATCGACAAATAGTCGAGGAGTACACGAAGGGACAAATTACAGTAAAACGCCTTGCCAGGAAACACGGGCTTGGTCAGCGGCGGATATTCCAGATTATCAAACATCAGAAGGCCGAAAAGACTTCTCCGGATGGGTGATATAAGAGTATCTTTTATGACCCAA
>CAZDYX010000287.1:0-5092 GCA_964509775.1 uncultured Desulfobulbia bacterium
CTTGGGCCTGATCACCCTGACGTGGCATTAAGCCTCAACAACCTGGCAGAACTCTACCGGAACCAGGGCAGATATACGGAGGCAGAGCCGCTCCATAAGAGGGCCCTTGGGATATGGGAAAAGGCCCTTGGGCCGGAACACCCTGACGTGGCATTAAGCCTCAACAACCTGGCGGCACTCTACCGCAACCAGGGCAGATATACGGAGGCAGAGCCGCTCTATAAGAGGGCACTTGAGATAAGGGAAAAAACCCTTGGGCCGGAACACCCTTCCGTGGCAATAAGCCTGGAAAACTACGCATCACTTTTAAAGAAGACGAACCGATATGACGAGGCAATCAAGTTAGAAACCCGTGCTCAGGCGATTTGGGCCAAACATCCCAAAGGAAACCCAAAGGAGTAAACACTACTACCGATGGGGACGTACCGACCACTTGTTTCTCGTCCCATTCATGGTGGCGGGAGATCACGCCGCCTCGCTAGATCGTGGCTTCAGCCGAATGGTGCGCACAGCGCACCATACACGTTGGTATTCGTAGGGTGCGCTGTGCGCACCAATTGCCGTACATAAGCGAGAGCGGAATGGATAGCCCCCTTCTTGTCCTACGCTAACATGCATTCAGCATTGTCCGGTCAAGAAATTGCATCCGGGGAAAAGGCGGTATAGATATCCAGAAAAGTTTTTTCCAAGTCAATTGTTTAAAAATTCCGAAAAAATAAGGACATGCTACGCGGTCTTATGGAAAAGACTTATCTGGACAGCTATATCATCGCCCAGGAAATTCCCCTCAATCCCCCTTTGCGAAGGGGGGGGGGCCATTTCAAAATAGGTGAGCATGGTCTGATCAAGGCCGACCGCCCATATCCTGGCCCCGGCGACCGCCGGACGCAGAGTCAATTGGTCCTTTGAATAAACCCGGATCGTGCTCATGGCCTTCTCCCCCCATAAATCGTAAATATGCCGTACTTGTAATAACAGTCCACGTCCTGAAACCCGCAGCTCTTTAGGGCCGTCAACTGGTCTTCCAGTGTATCGGGTCTGTTTTCCTCGGTGTTTTTATAGCGCTGCACGATGTCGTCGAAGCGATTGTCGGTTATCCTGAGGACGGTTTTCCGCTCACCGATCCACTCCCGCCACAGCGACAGATACCACTGCTCAAGAGATTCGGACGGCGCCAGGATGACGTCGATGTTCACAAAATAGCCGCCGTCATTTAGGTGCGCGTACACCCGCCTGAACAGGGAGGCCTTTTCCGCCATCGTGAGATGGTGGATAGCAAGCGAAGAGGCAACGAAATCGAATGGTCGGTCCAGTCCATCTTCCCGGACCAACTCCTGAAAGCTCGTCTGAAGATAGCGGGCGGCCTTCAATCCGCTGAGCCGCTCCCTGGCCTTTATCAGCATATCCTCGGAGGCGTCGATCAGGGTCGCAAAAATCGAATCGTCGACCCCGGCGATTACGGAGGTAATTATCCCGTCCCCGCACCCGAGATCGAGCACCGCCTTCGGTGTGCCATCCATCACAAAATGACAATAGAACGACCCAAGAACGGCGAGCATCCTCTGCCTTTCCACGATAAAGACATCGGCGTTCTCCCGGTATTCACGGGAGAACGCCGATTTTGCCCAGTTGGATCTGTTGAATTCCGTCATATTTTAAACCGTCCTTTTCGATAGGCTATCCGGATCGTCCTTGCCCTTTTAAAGTAAAACTAATTGTCAGTTAGCAATTGGCGAAATTTTGTAACCGCTCATCCTGGTCCGGGCCCACAGCATACCTGTCCGCCAATCCACCTCCTTCCGATCATTGCCTGCCCCAGAGCGAGCCCGCCGTCATTGGTGGGAACCAGGGCGTGGGTAAGAACATCCAGGCCGTGTTGTTTAAGGGCCAAAACAAGTCCTTCAAAAAGTAGCTGATTCTGAAATACCCCGCCGCTCAAGACCACTGTCCGGATGCCGGTGTCTTTTCGGGCTCCTTGGACGACACCCACGAAGAGATCGATCAGGGTGCGATGAAAACAACGGCTGACCGTACCCATAGAGGCCCCATCCTGAACCGCCATGACCACGGCCCGGACGAGAGGTCGCACCGGGATGACCTGGCCGCCCTTGCCATCATCCCTCATCGGTTCAAAGGGAAAGGGCTTTTCAATAACGTTAGCCGCGGCCTGCATAAATTCGATGGCGGCCTGGGCCTCGTAGGTGATCTCCGGCCGACCGCCGGCCATGACCGCCACCGCATCAAAGAGCCGGCCGCAACTGCTGGTCAGGGGACAGTTTATCCTCTGCGCCGTTATCCGGGCAATGATATCTGTTGGCCGGCCGGCCATAAAGGGGAGCTCGGGCATGTTGTCGCCGTAAGTGGCATGGAGATAGCCCACGGCGGTACGCCAAGGGGACTTGATGGCCTTGTCCCCGCCCGGCAGCGGCATGGGCTCGAACGAGGCGTAGCGGAGGAACTCCTTGAGGTCGCCGACCAATACCTCGCCCCCCCAAATAGTGCCGTCGGTTCCGTAGCCGGTTCCGTCCATGATGAGGCCGATGGCTGGTCCTGCCTTGCCGTTTTCCGCCAGGCAGGCGGCGAGATGGGCATGATGGTGCTGAACGGCCAGGGTTGGAAAACGGTCCTGGTCCTGGGCCCAACGGCTGGCGCGATAGTCAGGATGAAGGTCGTGCACCACCAGGACGGGCTCGGCCCGCAAGATCCGGAGCAGATGCCCTATTGCCTCCTCAAAACCGTTTAAGGCCGCGAGATTGTCCAAATCGCCGAGATGTTGACTTAAGACCGCCTCCTGGCCCCGCAGCAAGCAGATCGTGTTCTTTATTTCGCCCCCGACTGCGAGCACCTGGGCCCCGTTTCCCTTAATGGCAATCGGCGCCGGCACATACCCCCGACTTCGGCGCACGAGCCTGGTGCTTGCGGCCATCCGGATGACGATGGAGTCGTCATTGCGAAACAGGATATCGCGGTTATGGACGAGAAAACAATCGGCGATGTCGGCCAGGCGGTCCAGGGCCTCGTTGTTGGTTATGCATATCGGTTCATCGGTACGGTTGCCGCTGGTCATGACCAGGGCAGCCGGACCTTCCCGCAGGATAAGATGATGGAGCGGGGTATAGGGAAGAATGATGCCGAAGAGGTCGGTCCCCGGGGCCACCGAGTCGGCGAGAAGATGGCCGGGACGCTTGGGCGCAAGAACAATCGGGCACTGACAAGAGGAGAGTATCTCCTCCTCTTCCAGGGTGAGAATGCAGAGGCTGCGGGCGATGACGATGTCACGCACCATTACGGCAAAGGGTTTTTCCTCCCGCAACTTCCGCTCGCGCAACCGCTGCACCGCCGCCTCATTTGCCGCATCTACAGCGAGATGAAATCCGCCCAGGCCCTTGATCGCCACAATCTGACCCGCAGCCAGGAGCCGCTCCGTTTCAACCACTGCCCGGTCGCAGCGGGCACGCTCTATTCCCGCGCCATCCAGGAGCACGACCTCCGGACCGCAGACAGGACAGGCATTGGGCTGGGCATGAAAACGGCGGTCGGCCGGGTTGTGGTACTCGGCATCGCAGGCCGAACACATGGTGAAATCGCGCATAACGGTATGGGGCCGGTCATAGGGGATGGCGCTGGTAATGGTAAAACGCGGGCCGCAGTTCGTGCAGTTGATGAACGGATACCTATGCCTTCGGTTAACAGGATCAAAGAGCTCGGTCACACAGTCTTGGCACACGGCCGCATCCGGGGTGATGGGGGTCGTCGGCCGGTCAACGAAAACCGACGGCGCAATAACAAAGGCCGGATCGTTGCAAGACGTTATTTCAATCTCATTGAATGTTGAATACCGGGCCAGGGGCGGCCTCTCCTTCCTGAGATCGGCCACAAAATTACTCACTGCCGGCCGCCCGCCCTCGACCTCGATGGTTACCCCTTCGGTGGTGTTGGCCACAAAACCGGTGAGACCATGGCGGCCGGCAAGATTGTAGACAAAAGGCCGAAAGCCGACCCCCTGAACTAGGCCAGTGATGGTGATTTGAAGACGAATACGTTCTTGAGACATTTTTGTTGGCTAACTGCCATGCCCTGCAGGCACAACGAACAATGAAAATGGAATTCAGGAGTCAGGAGTCAGAATTCAAAATCAGGAATAGAGAGCCTTTCCCTTCCCCTCCTGGCTCCTGAATTCTGACTTCTGAATTCTTCATCTTCATATAAACCGCTTGATAGCTCCCTCAGCCCCCTCAGCCAGTCGAGCCATTGCTCCATGCCGGCGCCGGTCTTGGCTGAAAGCTCAAAGAACCTAAGACCAGGATTGATGCTTTCTGCATATTGCCGGCACGCCGCAACATCAAAGTCAACATACGGCAGAAGATCGATCTTGGAGATCACGCAGACCGAGGCGGCATGGAACATGAAAGGATATTTGAGAGGTTTGTCGTCACCCTCGCCCACGCTCAGAATCACCACCTTTGCCTCCTCACCCAGGTCGAACATGGCCGGACAGACCAGATTACCTACATTTTCAATAAAGAGCAGGGTGTGCTCGGGTAGATTAAGGGCCTCTGCAGCGCGGTGCACCATGGCGGCATCCAGATGACATCCGGAGCCGGTGTTGATCTGGATCACCGGAACACCTACGGCCTCGATCCGTTTTGCGTCCCGCAGGGTCTGCTGGTCGCCTTCAATGACCGCGATCGAACGCTCTTCCTTCAATCCGAGCAGGGTCTTCTCCAGCAGGGTGGTTTTTCCTGAACCCGGCGAACTCACGAGGTTCAAGACCACGATTTCCCGGGCCTTGAACCAGGCGCGGTTCTCCGCGGCAAGCTTATTGTTCAGGCCGAGCACATCCTCTTCAACCCGTATAGACCGGCTGCTCCGGTCCAGGTCATGCAAGTGATGGACGTGCCCGTCGTGGTCGTGGTCGTGGTGATGGTCAGGACCGGGTTTTACGATTATTGGAGTCCCGAAACCGCAATTACAAGAATCGCACATAAAAAAACCTCCTCGAACCCATCAAGAAGCAACTTGAACAAAAACGGCTCTTCGCGGATTAGTGGGAAACCACCTTGAGATACGTCCAACTTTTTGGAATTGGTGC
>CAZDYX010000288.1:0-4864 GCA_964509775.1 uncultured Desulfobulbia bacterium
TCGAGTTACAGGAGCCCAAAGAAAAGTACCTCGCAGACTAGTTCCCGATCGCAGTTTCGTGCCAGTTGAGCGCCAGCCCGCTCGATAAGTCCGAGTTTCCTGGAAAGATCCTCTACCTTCAAACCTTGTCTTGCCGAAAGCAAGGAGGGGAGAAGGTCCTGGTTTATCAGGAATGAGGCGGGCATGCCCAAGGTCAAACACATTAGGTCGCGAATCCAGGTCTTGAGCAGGTAAAAAAGTTCCATCAGGTTTTCTTTAAACGTCGCGGCCTTGCGGGCATGATTCATGACCTCCTCCACTGTTGGCGGCCGGCCCTGAATACTAGACATTATCGGAAATTGAGTCCCAGCCTGTGAACCACCTTGATTTTCCGTGCTTCCGTGGGCCGATTTGGCAATTTCCGATAATGTCTATTGACAAGGCTCAGCTCGTCCTGCCTGTCTGAGTGAAGGGGGGTGGGTTTAATTGGCGTTTACTCAGCAAACAAGAAATGGGCTGTCAGGGGATATCCTGATGAGTTGGGCGACAGTTTTGCCCAACCGGTTCGACTGACTCCGGCTCCGTTGCCGTGGGACAGGTGATCTCCTCAATGTGCGGTTCATGGAGGCGAAGCATTTCTCGGTAAGCCTTCATCATCACAAAGGAGCCAATGGCGATAAAAAACCGTTGCGGATGCGTGGAACGCCATGCGCGGCGAAACAGTCGTTTAATAACGCCCTTCTCTTCCGAAGAGGCGTCTCGAACATAGAAACCGACAAGCTTGAGGAGCACCGAGAGGCCTCGGTAATCAGGAGTCATCTTGGATAACTCCAGGGTCTCGCGAAAAGGGGAGCTGTCGAAGTTGTTGAAAAACGTCTCAACGCGATGCAGGAGATTTTCCGGCAAGTAAAGCCGCCAGAGCAGCCAGAACCACCCCTGCCGCAATTGGGGGATGGTCATCTGTTTGGGAATAACGGTGAACGTATTGAATTTGTTGGAAAATTTCAGATTACCTTCACAATATTTTTCCGGGTCGCGGTATCTTCCTTCCGCAATCAAGCGTTGCTTGAGAGCCGACCCGTCCGGTGCCTGCAGGGGATGGACAATAACACCCGAGATGCCGCTGCCCTGTTGGAAATCGAGGTGCAGTTGAAAAATGGAAAGATCATCGTTGTCAAAGCCAACGATTGTGCTGCCGGTAACCTGGATGCCGTATTGATGAAACTTTCTGATATCCCGGATCATATCGCTCTTGACGTTGTGTAATTTCTTGGCCTCCCTGAGACTTGCGGCGTTAGGACTCTCGATGCCGATACAGACACGAAGAAGATTGGCCTCACCCGCGAGGTGCAGGAGTTCATCATCCTGGGCAGTATCTATTGAAACCTGCGTAGAAAAGGACATTTTCCGACTCTGCCGTCTGTTCCAGTCCCGCAAGGCCCGAAGGATCTCCTTGGCCTTCTCCCGATTCGCCGAGAAATTATCGTCGGCAAGGAAGATTCTGCCGATCCCGATTCTCTTTATCTGCTCAACCTCTCTCATGACGGTGTCAAGTGGTTTGTAACGCATCTTCCGTCCCACATAAGTAATTACGTCACAGAATTCGCAGTTGTACGGGCACCCCCGACTGGTCTGCACAATCCCCATCATATATTGTCTTTTAGCCTTTTCGGAGAGGAAGGAATAGTTAGGAACGGGGCTTATGTCAAGATCGAAACGCTCTGTTTCACGGTACTCGCTTCGATGTTTTCCGGCGAGATAGTCGGCCACGAACTCGGGCCAGATCCTCTCTGCCTCGCCGATAATGAGCACATCGGCGTGTGGTCGCCACCTCTCCGGGCTCAAGGAGACCGAAGAACCGCCGCAGACCACGAGAACGCCCCGGCGTCTAAATTCCGCCGCGATCTCGATGGCTCGGCCAAACAGAGTGATAATGGCGGTAATCCCAACCAGATCGTAGGGGGTGTCGAAGGGTATCGTTTCCAACCCTTCATCGACGATTTCAATATCGAATTCCTCAAGGGGCGTCAGAGCGGCGATGGTCGCCAAAGCCGCGTCCATGACCCCGCCAGTCCCCTTCTTGAGATACTTGGCGGCGAACTGCGTACTGCCGAAATCCACGGCAAAGTTCTTTGGCAGAACCAATAACATCCGTTTTTTCATTGTAAGAGCCTCATTGTGAAGGTTAATTGATTAGATCACCACATGGCCGTTGGAAAGCGGACGTCGTTCTCGCTGAACTTAAACCGTTCAGGGAGTCCCTCGTTGTCATTGATCGCCCTGATATATATCCCCCTATGCCCGGCGAGCGGCGGCCGGCTAATGGCGGGGGAGCCCGCGTCATCAACTCCTTGAGAACGGCCTCCAGGACATCATGCTGCTTACCCTGGTGGTCTTTGGCGTGGGCATCATCCGCTCCTTTTTTACACCGGGCCGGACCAGTAAAATCCTGGCTGGTAGGCAGGAGCCTTTGGCAATATGTTGAACAAAAAAGGGACAAAATTATTTTCTTGTCCCCAAGTTATCTACTTGTGAATACTGAGATATGGCCCGTTTATGCGGGTCTCGTCAGGGTCGTACGGGGGAATGATCTGGGTCACCTTGAACACGGGGTAGTAACTGCCGTTGGGCGCGCCGGGAGTGACGATGACAAACAACTTTGCCTTTTTGTTTTGACTTGCATCCATTGTGTAACCGAACGGCGGCATCATGATCATCATGACCCCATCCGGAATGGTGGCTTGGTCAACCTGGACGATCCACCCAATATTTCCGTAGTAGGGGTCGATCGTGACGTCCACCTGATACACACCGGCCTTGGCGACGTCCACCATGGTCGGTTGGAACCAAAACCCGACCACATTATGTGCGGCTGCCGAACCGAGCGATCCGACAATGGTTAGAAGAATAATACCCATGGTAGCGATGGCTCTTCTCATTTTTCTTCCTCCTTGATCTTGGTTGTTGATGGATCCCATTCCCTCGTCTTTCCGCGGTGATACGTGATAAAAAAATAGCCCTGGAAGACCCAAGGGCCTAAAAGGAAAAATACACCTTCAGCCCCATTGGCTCACAGTCAAAAACAGTCTTTATGGCATAGCTACCATGGAAAAACGCAGGCAGTCAAGACGAGATTATTTTTTTTCGAAAAAAAGTCGGATAGTCTTGTAGGGGGATGAAGGTGAAGGGGGCGACAAAAAAGTCTTGACTGTATCCGCCTATGCGGATACAGTCATTTTTATGAGGACCTGCGTGAAAACCTTTAAGGCCTTGGCGGATGAGACCCGGCTTCGGATTGTGATGCTCCTCGCCAACGGCGAGCTGTGCGTCTGCGATCTGATGGCGGTCCTTGCCCTGCCGCAGTCCACGGTTTCCCGGCACCTTTCTTATTTGAGGAATACCGGCTGGGTGACTGACCGACGGCAGGGGGTGTGGATGCATTACCGCCTGGACGAGGGCAACACCGCCCTGCATCAGGCGTTGCTTACCGTTTTAAAGAAAGAGCTTCCGGCCCGCGGGCAGGCTTGCGACGACGCAACAGCCCTTGCCGCCTACTTGGCAACCAAGAAAAACAGCTCTTCCTGCTGACCCGGTCCGGCGTCGCGCCTTAACAACGAATAAGACATCATGGAGGACAGTATGTCACAACCAGGCAGACTCTCTTTTCTCGACCGTTATCTCACCCTGTGGATTTTTCTTGCCATGTTCACGGGCGTCATGGGCGGTTATCTTTATCCCGGCATCCGGGAGAAGATCAATGCCTTTCAGGTCGGCACCACCAATATCCCCATCGCCATCGGGCTCATCCTCATGATGTATCCCCCGCTCGCCAAGGTGCGCTACGAAAAGCTGCACGAGGTGTTCCGTAATTTCAAGGTGCTTGCCCTCTCCCTTGTCCAAAACTGGATCGTTGGGCCGATTCTGATGTTCGGTCTGGCCGTTGCCTTTCTCTCCGGCCATCACGAATACATGGTGGGCCTTATCCTGATCGGGCTGGCCCGTTGCATCGCCATGGTCATCGTCTGGAACGATCTTGCCGATGGCGACCGGGAATACTGCGCCGGGCTGGTCGCCTTCAACTCCATCTTTCAGGTGCTCTTCTTCTCGCTCTATGCCTGGATATTCATCACCATCCTGCCCCGATGGTTTGGAATCGTAGGGGCGGTGGTGGATATCTCCATGGCCGAGATCGCCCAATCCGTCTTCATCTACCTTGGGATTCCGTTCCTGGCCGGGATGCTCACCCGGTTCATCGGCATGAAGGCCAAGGGAGAAAAGTGGTATCAGGAAAAACTCATACCGATGATCAGCCCGCTCACCCTGGTCTTTCTCCTCTTCACCATCGTGGTCATGTTCTCGCTCAAGGGCGAGTATATCGTCCAACTGCCTTTCGATGTGGTGCGGATCGCTATCCCGCTTACCATCTATTTCCTGGTCATGTTCCTGGCCTCCTTCTTTATGTCGTTGAAGGCCGGCGCCACCTATGAGCAGTCAGCCACCTTGAGCTTTACCGCCGCCTCCAACAACTTTGAACTTGCCATCGCAGTTGCCATCGCTGTCTTCGGCATCGACTCGGGCCAGGCATTCGCCGCGGTGATCGGCCCGCTCGTTGAGGTGCCGGTCTTGATCAGTCTCGTCAATGTGGCCTTCTGGTTTAAGCGGCGATACTTTCCCTTTGCCAAGCAAACGCCGACAGGGGTTTGTCATGTGAGTTGCAAACCGTAAACACTCACTGGCCGGCTCCGACTTGGCCGGCAACCGAAAAAAACGGCGTCATGAAACAAAAAATCTTGTATTGTTTCGTAATCGCACTTATTGGTTTCTTTCTACTCCCCTGCCTGGCAACGGGTGCCTCGACCGAGATCCCGGTCAAGAATACCGTAAC
>CAZDYX010000288.1:4874-5088 GCA_964509775.1 uncultured Desulfobulbia bacterium
TTGGATCTTGGCGCCAACAAGTGCATTCCCTGCAAAATGATGGCGCCAATTCTGGAGGAGCTGAAAAAGGAATACGAGGGTAAGGCCTCGGTCATCTTCATCGATGTATGGGAGGCCCCGGACAAGGGCAAGGAGTTCAAGGTGTCCATCATCCCGACCCAGATCTTTTTTGACCGGAACGGGAAGGAAACCTTCCGGCATGTCAGTTATTTCG
>CAZDYX010000289.1:0-435 GCA_964509775.1 uncultured Desulfobulbia bacterium
CCGGCGAAGGCCGGAATCCAGTTGTTTCAAGGAGTTACGAAATCAATGAACCCCGGTTTTCACCGGGGTGACGACTTTTGCAAGAGGCTCATTGGACAGGTCAATTTTCACCGGTAGCCGGGCCATCCATTTGCTATTCAGTCAACAAGCTTGGATCAACCTGATAGATATACTCGGTTACGGTCTTGAGATTTTGTCGTACCTTGCCTGCCACCGCTGCCTCAGGATATTTGATCAAAATTTCTTGCAACAGACGTCGGGAAGCCAAAAGGCGTTCTTTCTTAAGATTGATATCAGAAATCTTTTGGGCCTTGACAAAAAGGTCTGCCGCCTCTTGGCGTTTTTCCGCCGCCGCGAGGTCCTTCGCCTCCTGAATCTTTACCCGGGCGCTGTCACCATAAACAGAGTTCAAAACTAAGTTATATTCTCCAATAG
>CAZDYX010000289.1:445-2791 GCA_964509775.1 uncultured Desulfobulbia bacterium
CTTGCCTCAAACAACCGGTTGGCCTCTTCCCATTGTTGCTGAATGACTTCCTGATTGACAGGACCCTCTTCTTCCTGTCTGATCTTTTCCGCGCTGTCAATTTCTCCATGGCCTTGTTGCGCCTTCTCTAATTGTTGCGCCTCCTCTAAATTGAACGGCACCCCGGCGGCCTTGAGTTCTTCCATGATTGACGCTGCAAGACCAAACTCCTCCTCTGCCATAAGCATACGCACCAAGGCCAAGGTATTCCGGGCCCAGTTTCGCGCCCGAGTTTCCGTCATAACCAGAAGATCATGAGCCCTGGCGGCATATTTCGTGCCCGGGAATGCACCTTCAATCTCAACAACGCGCGGTTTAAGACCCGCAGGGATATGTTTGCCGTCAAAGGGCAACCATGCCTTTAGGACCGCACTGTATAAAGCCAGTTCTCTGTCATGTTCCTCAGGGGACGTAAGCAGGGAAAGTTGGTTGACGACCCAGGGATCGTCAATCCCCTGGCTGGAAAACGCATAGGCAAGACTCAGGTAGTTGGTCTTTGCATCCTCTATTCGACCAAGGGCAAAATGAAGGTCTGCCAACTGTCGAAGGACAGAACAGGAATAAACGGGTTCTTCCCTCTCTGTTGTAATGAGTCCACGCAATACCTCCGCCGCCTTTTCATATTGTCCCTGGCGGACAAGGAGGAGGCAATAGGCCTTTTGTACCTCGATTTTCTTGGTCTCAACAGGATTGGTCCGGGTAAGGGTTCCAAGAATGGTTTGGGCATCGGCAAGACGCCCCTCCGCTATATGTTGTTGAAAAAGGGCAACGTCATCCTTTGTTGCCGAGGCGCTGATTTCTTCCTGATGGCGGGCTAGGAGGGCTGCATTGCCAGCATGGAGGTTGGCGCATTCCCCCTCAAGAAAATTGAAGTCATCTTTATAATTATCCCCCAACATATTGGAATCGTCAGCGGTAATATCCTCAGGCCTTATGCCCTTCAGCCTGGACCAAAGGCTTTGATAACCATCGAGGATCGCCTCTATCCTCTTCTGGCATCTCATTACCGCAATATCATCTTTTGGACTACGGCCAAGAGAGAAGAGTTCCCGACTCTGGTTTTCCCAACCCGCCTTTTTCTGTTCATATGCCGTAATACGCTTTTCGACAAAGGAGATGTCCGGCAATACATAGATCTTTCGGGCCTGGGCCGTTGTCTCACCCGGTGAAGACGATGATGCCGGTGGATAAACCTGGGAGGATTTCTTGACCGGCGGGTTCACTTGTGAGACAGGAGAAGAATCCGGAAGGGTCGGCTTGAGTCCTGATAGGGCGCACCCAAAAAAGGAAACACAAAACACCAGAAAACAACAAAACAGTAAAGGAACAGGCATATCGCTTACTCTCCCTCCATAAGCCAAAAGGGTTGAAAATAGCGGTCGGATCGGAATCCGGTCTCGGAAGACATCGCACCGAAGGTAATGGTGGTTGCCCCCCGATTATCCATCAGCGCCTCGCCGGACAGGGCGAGGCCATTTTCCCTGTTTACGGCAAAAGATATTTGTCCGAGCTCCGGATACGACAGGGCAATTCCCTCCGGTCCTGAAAAAGACAAGTCCACTGCATCGACCCGATCGATAAAATCCGTGGTCCGCAGCATTGCATTGGCCAGTTGAGTCCAGATCGGGAGGGCCCCGGTTGCGCCGGCAATATGCGTAGCCCCACGGATCATCGGTCTATTGTCGTCAAAACCGACGTAGACGGCCAGCACATAACCGCCATCAAGTGTTGCCAGGCCATCCTTCTCCCTTAACCTTGGCAGGCAACCAACAAAGGCGGCATTGGTATACCGGTTGGCAGTACCTGTTTTCCCCAAGACCGGCAGCCTGATCTCCTTCACGGACAACTGGTTTTGACCCTTGATTATAAGTCGGATAGATTCATCTGCGTGGCGTCCCGTACCGAATCTGACAACATTTCTTAAAATATCGCTTACTGCGATTGTGGTCTTATCGTCAACTACCTTTTTTTGGGTCTGTTGTGGGGTATAAATCACCTCGCCATCACTGGTGAGGATACTCTCGATTATATTTCTCCCGACCGTCTCATTTTGCCAAACAGCACCGGTGAACAACGACTCATAGGCCCCTGCCGCCTCAAGAAGGCTGATCACATTGGACCCGAGGGGAAATGACAGAACCGGTTCAAGCCTACTCTCAATGCCCATCTCCCGACAAAGGGCAATCAGATATTTTAACCCGACCAGGACCCGGAATTCCCGAAGCTGATGAAGAACCTCCGGATCATACGGCGGCAAGGCGGCAAGACGGTTGTATTCCTTTTCAATCGCATCATGGAGAAGATCAA
>CAZDYX010000289.1:2801-5075 GCA_964509775.1 uncultured Desulfobulbia bacterium
CAATGGTGGAAACGGAAAGCCGACCCTCTATCAAAATATCATCTGCTGACAAGGACACGAGTTGCTGCCTTATTCCCCAATAATACAAAAAATTATTGCCGAGAATGTTTTTCCGAATGCCAAATTCCTTTCTTTCTTCCGGGGTGTCATACGTAAGGGCCTCTTTTTCCTCTGCGGCCAAGAACTTTTCAACGTGGGCGCCATACCACATATTTTTCAAGATATGAAATTCGTCCTCCCTTCCCGCAAAAATGAGATCAGGACGAATGGAGGTAATTCCTTTTTCAAAGGCGGCATTCAGCAGGACATCAGGCCCCACGTTAATGCCGAATTCATCCCTCATCCTGTTTGCGTATACGCCATAGGACTCTTCCCTTCCCCTCTCCAGGCCTAATTTGGAACTCAATTGTGTAAAGTCAACAGGGGAGAGATGATCGCAAAGATGA
The DNA here is from genome assembly GCA_964509775.1 of uncultured Desulfobulbia bacterium. Lineage (GTDB taxonomy): Bacteria > Desulfobacterota > Desulfobulbia > Desulfobulbales > CAZDYX01 > CAZDYX01. Next base: position 3,248 of record CAZDYX010000289.1, read on the forward strand.
TAAAGAAGCCAAACAGTGGCAACATTTTCAGATAATACCCCGGCCCAGCTCATTGACACCTCCGGATAAGGGCTTACATGATCCGGCCGGGGGAAATAGTGCTGGTTTTGGAAGACAAAAACATTTCTCTCGTTATTCAAGATATCCGTATTATTCCAACCCAACTGGATGGCAGCACAGTAGACCAGGGGTTTGATAACTGACCCCATCGGTCTTTTGGCCGCGATAGCCCGGTTAAAAAAATTATTTAAAAATCCTCCGGCCATGGCCCTGATTTTCCCTTCCTGCAGGACCAATGCCGCCCCTTGGATCTCGGGATATTTTTCCAGATCAAGAAGTATTTCATCGGTGGAAGGATTAATTTCTCGCACGCTTACCAATACCTGGTCCCCCACCTTTATCTGTCCGAGCAGTTTTTTAATATCATCAGACCGTACCCACTGACCTTTGCTCCATTGAGCCCGGGGGTTGGCAATATTTGCCAACCCCTTTTCATCCACCCTTGCTTGTCCGCTCTTCCCCAAGGCCGAGGGCAAAGCCACGTACAAGGCATTTTCACCCGACTTTGGAGGAGAAATAACGGTGCCGACCATAAAACTTCCCTTCCGCAAGTCCCCCGGAGCTTGAAATTCGCTCGGGGGTAATGTCGATTCGTATCCTTTAAGCTGAACGTCCAACCTGGATAATCCCTTGCGCAGATAGACCTCTGCTGCATCCTGAACGGTTTTATCCACGGTGGTAATTATCTGCACGCCGGAAGTGGCCACATTGTCTATCCCATACCTCGTTAAGGCCTCTTCAATCTCTGGTGCGGCAATGGCCTCTTTTACCGTATCCATAATGGTATTTAATGAATACGCCATCTCCCCGCGCTGAAACGGAATATCACGATCCTTCCCGGCCCGGTATTGCTCCTCGGAAATCATGCCCAATTTGTACATATTCCCAAGCACATAACCAGTCCGCTGTTTTGCAGACAGTCTTGCCTTGGCCTCCTCCTCCTCACTGTTTTTTATGAAGGGATTATAATGGTTAGGACTTTTTACGCTTCCGGCTATAAATGCACTTTCTAAGGTGTCGAGCTCAGTGACGTCCTTATTAAAAAAATATCTGGCCCCCACCCCCAGCCCACGTCCATTCCCGCTGACATAAAACTGGTTGGCATAAAATTCAAATATCTTTTCTTTAGGGTAAGCGCGCTCAAGGCGAAGGGCCCAGAGCAATTCCTGCAATTTTGCCGGGATGGAACGATCCTTTCGGTTAAAGAGATTTTTTGCCGTCTGCTGGGTTATTGTGCTACCCCCCTGCACCACCCGACCAGATCGTATATTGGCCGTTAAGGCCCTAAAAATTGCCCCGAGATCAACCCCATGATGGGTAAAAAAATTTCGGTCCTCTGCTGCGACCACCGCGTTGATAAAGTCCTTGGGAATGCGGTCAAAAGTAATATATTGGCGGTGTGATTCCTCAAAAATGACCCCTATCTTATTGACCCCATCATGAAAAAAAACCGGGCTTTCTACGGCAAGAATCTTCTCAATGTTTTCCTGGCTTACTTCTTTGCTGGGTCCACTAAAGACAACAAACCAGATCCCAATAAGCAGAATAGCCAGAACAAATAGGGCAGTGAAACCCAACAGGACTGAAATGATTTTACGAAGAAACTTGGATCTTCTTTTTTCTTTTTGCATATGCATGTTTGATAGTAACAACTCAGGTTGTTTAGTCTGTAGTCTGTTAGGGGCAGAACAAAAAACGTATCAGACACGAACAGGATCTCATCAGCAAGTTCAAATGCTCCGAACTTAGCTAATTTCGAATTTTTCTT
>CAZDYX010000290.1:0-3372 GCA_964509775.1 uncultured Desulfobulbia bacterium
TCTTCCCCGGCCGACCAGTTCAGTAATCCTTACTGCCAGCCTATCAAGGCGGATCCGCTCGTCGGCAAGTTGGGCATTGTTTACAACGCGCGGCATGCCATATACCGTGCATGTTTCTTCGGTCTGGGTAAGACAATAGCAGCCCTGCTCTTTCATGATACGAATCCCGACCAAACCATCATTTCCCATCCCGGTCATAATGATTGCCAGAATATTGCCGTAATAAGCGGCGGCTACCGACCTGAAAAGGACATCAACCGACGGCCGGCAACTATTTTCAGGCGGGGAATCACTCAGGGCGATCATCCTTCGGAAAGGGCTGCTGATGCCTGATTCCCGGATCACCAGCATATGCCTGCCTCCGGGAGCAATATAGACGGTGTTGGGCAGGACTTCCTCCCCATGAATTGCCTCTCGCACCGCAAGGTGCGATTTCATATTCAAGCTGTCTGCCAGTGCTGCGGTCATACCTGCCGGCATGTGTTGCACCAGGAGAATCGGCACCCCCAGGTCGGGCGGCAGCTTGGGAATGACTTCTGCCAGGGCATTGGGTCCACCGGTGGAAATGCCTATAGCGACCAGGTCAAAACGGCGGGGAATCAAAGAAGCAATTTTGGGGGAGATAGATTCTGATGGGGGTCTTACTATCCCATTTTCCTTCTGTGGCAACGCCACAGCGGCCGGTGATGCAGGGGGGATCGGTATTCCCGACTTCATCGCCCGAATATTGCGCCGGGCGTGCAATAATCCCAAAAGAGGGAAAAACAGACGGCGAAACCTCTTGATTTCGGGTATCTCATCTTTACCAAGGCTAGGCTTGCGAATATACTCAAGCGCTCCGATTTGAAACGATTTGACCACCAAGTCCGGTGCAACAGCATCTTCCTCGCCCATCAGCACTACGCTGATCTGGGGATAATTGCCGGCGATCTTTTCCAGGGTCTCAAGCAGATCCCCAGTCGTCCCCATGACATCAAAAAGGATAACATCGACAGTCAGTTGCCGAAGTCTGGTCAAGGCGATACGGCCGTTGGCCACTGAATCCACCGCCTCTACCCCGCCCAGACCACTCAGGGCGTTTGCCAGAAACTTACGACCTGGGGCGCTCTCGTCAACGATCAATATTCTTAATAAACCGTCCAATTCGGATAGTCCCGTTAAAAGTCAAAAAGTTGCGACCTGTGCGGGTGGCCTAATATTCGACATTCAAACCCGCCCTGAAGGGGCATCACATCCCAGCCCAGGGCAACGCCCTGGGTGAGGGTAAGCAAATACGTTTCAGCCCTGAAAGGGCGTGACACAAGAAAGGGATGACAACAAACTATGTCACGCCCTTACAGGGCTATAATCTGTGGTCCGTTTCTAACCCAGGGCGTTGCCCTGGGCTGGTATGTCATGCCCCTTTGGGGCTACCCGCACAGGTCGAAAAGTTGTAACTACTCAGGTTGGTTGTAGTCTGTTAGGACTGGCCAGTTCAAATGCTCTGAACTTTGTGTGATCTCGCATGGTTATTCCCCCCTATCCACCTAAACACCTACGGACTATTCACCTGATCAGGTTCAGGTTTTCTTCAAGCCTTCATCCATCATGCGGTGATGTAACAATTTTTCGGCCGAAAGGATCACCAGCACCTCATCTGCGAGCTTAAGAACCCCGGCGATGAATTCTCCTTCTATATCATGAAGATTGGCGGGCGGAGCCTCGATCTCATGATCTTCGGCCTGAACCACCTCGCCGACGGCATCAACCAGCAAACCAACCGGCTCGTTCTTTAAGATGACATTATAGCTTTCAGGCGAAAATCCCCGGGAAGGCAGACCGAGGCGAACTCCCAAATCAAAAACAGTCACCATTTGGCCGCGTAGATTCATCAACCCCAGGACATACTCCGGGGCATGCTGAACCGGGGTGATGTCAAGGAACCGGTTGATTTCGCGAACCTCCAAAATGTCAAGACCCACCAGGCATTCATCGACCCGAAAGGTAACTATTTGCCGCTTTTTCATCCTATTCACTTATTCGTGCCGGTCTTGTAACTACTCAGGTTGTTTAGACTGTAGTCTATTAGGCTGTAGGCTGTTGGTCGTTTCGCATTGATCGTAGGTCACACATGATCTTTTCCTACAGTCTAACAGGCTACAGTCTAAACAACCTTAAATGCGGCCTTCATGGGTATCAAGGGCCAGCAGGCTATCCACATCGAGAAAAAAGGTGAGATGATCTTGTACCACCGCAGCCCCCAGCATGCCAGGACCGGCCATATCCTCATAAAGGCTTACCTCGGTCTCAATTGTATCAACAATCCTGGTCGCCACAATACCGGAAACGGGGCGCGAAGACTTGGGAATAATCAAGTACAATTCCTCCAAATGGTCAGGTGACGGCCGTACCGGGATAACTTTTTCCAGCCGCAGCAAGGGAAGGGCTGTTTCGCCCTGGGTTATAAATTCCCGCCCACCTACACACTCCACGTCTGAAGGTGCAATTTTTTCCAACCGGGCGATTTTGGCTAGAGGCAAGGCAAAAAATTCTTCCCAGGCATTGTTGAATACAATGATCGATTGCAGTCGCGATGCTATGGCCTGATGATGTCTTTCCTTTTCTCGACGTTGCAGTTCCTCGGCCGCTATTTCGCCAAAGCGCAGATTGGCGAAATCGGCGATGCCAGAGGTGTCAAGGATCATGGCTACCCGGCCGTCTCCCATAATAGTGGCGCCGGCAAAGCATCGGCATCTTTCTATATGCCTTGCAAGGGGTTTGACCACGATTTCCTCGGTATCATAAAGGTCATCGACACAAAGGCCAAATTGATGGGGGCCGGCACGTAGCACTACGACATTGACGTCACTACGCCAGGAACGACGGCGATCGTCCATCATATCCTTCCGTCGGTCAGGAGACGAGGAACGGGGCGGCACCTCGCCCGGTTCGGGGTCTTGTTCGGCCCGTTGGTCGGCCATTCTTTTACGCCGATCCGGGCGGGATAAATTCTTACGCGGATCATAATAGGTACGCGACATATTCAAGACATCGGTCAACTCGACCAGGGGAAGGAGTTGGCCGCGTAATCGTAGGATGTCGGCATCACCGATTTTTTCAATCCGACGATTGATCTCTCCTGCCCTGACACATAAAAGCTCTTTGACATTCATCTGGGGGATGGCGAAGCGAAGTTTTTCCGCCCCTACAATAAGGGAGGGGATGATCGCCAAGGTCAATGGCAGCCGGATACGGACTTCCGTGGCCCTGCCCAGAACGCTGTCAATCTGAAGGTGGCCGGAGAGCTTTTCGATATTGGTCTTGACCACGTCCTTGCCAAGGCCAACGCGCACGCGGATGGTCCCGGCCTGCGCTTCAGACAGGCCGTCACCG
>CAZDYX010000290.1:3382-5059 GCA_964509775.1 uncultured Desulfobulbia bacterium
GCCGACGCCCCGGCCGGAAACATCGCTCACCACCTGGGCGGTGGAAAGACCGGGAAGAAAGATGAGTTTGAGCTTCTCCTGCTCATTCATCTTCCGGATATCCGCCTCAGGGAGAAAACCCTTCGCAACCGCCTTTTCCGCCACCCTTTCGGCATCGATGCCGCGGCCGTCGTCAGATATCGTTATGTTTACCTGGCCGCTTTCATGAAAGGCGTGTATCAAAATATGGCCGGCTCGCGGTTTGCCGGACTTGATCCGTTCCTCCGGCCCTTCAATCCCATGATCCACACAGTTTCTGATGAGATGCGTGAGCGGGTCGGCAAGCCTTTCGATGATGGATTTGTCAAGCTCCACCTCGCTACCCGTAATATCCAGTTCGACTTCCTTTTCTAACTGTTTTGCCAGGTCCCGAACGATGCGGGGGAATTTGTTGAGCACACTTCCGAGCGGCTGCATCCTGATGCGCATGATGTTTTCCTGGATCTCGGTCGTTACCTGGCCGACGTGTTGCAATATGGCGCTGAGCCGCGAGTTCCTGTCCAGCAGCCCCTCAAGTTCCTTACGCAACTGATTGCGTCCCAGGACCAGTTCGCCTGCAATATTCATGAGCCGATCAAGCGCTTCAACATTAACGCGGATCGTATCCTGGCCTTTTTTTTTAGGGGAAGACGGTTTCGGGGAAGGGGTGGAAGGCACCGCGGGTTTGTCCGGCTGAGGTTTTAGGGACGCCGGCGGCTCGGCAAGAGGGACGGGCGTATCCAGAAGTCTTACATCGATAGGGGATACCTGCTCGTCCGGGATATCCAGGGTCGGACCTACCAAACCCTGATCGAGCACCGTGGCAAGAACAAAATGAACGGTCGTGTTTGCCTGCAATTCTCTTGCGGAGAATTTCTTGATGAAAGCAAGATCGGTGGCAAGACAGGTGCCGCAGACATCAAAACCGGCCATGAAATCATCGAGCTGCCGTCCCTTTTGTGCAAGATCGCGGCCGATATGCACCGAAACCAAAAATACCTCCTGCGTTTGCATGGCGTCCGCCAGCGCTGATCGGTCCACCTCGAGATTGGGCATAACCGACACCATTTTTCCCGCGGCCGTCGCCGGCAATGGCGCAGAAGGAGTCGGGGTCGAGGCGGTTTCCGTCGGGGGAGGAAGATCCATGGGCGCGGGAGAAACACCGAGAAGCCGATTTAAAACGGCAAGCTCCTCGCTTACCGGGACATTTCCGCAGTTTTCAAGGTCATCGAGCATGAGCCGAAGTTTATCGACCCCTGCCAACAAGACATCAACCAGTTCCGGTTCAGGAGAGAGTGAGCCGTCGCGGACCTTGGCGAGCAGGCTTTCCATGGTGTGGCTGAACCCCATGACCGGGGCGAGACCAAAGAAGCCGGAGGCGCCCTTGACGCTGTGAATGGCCCGAAAGATGCTGTTGATGATCTCGGGTGAGGTCTGGACACCGTCTTTCTCCATGGCGAGTAAATCCGGTTCAACACTCTCGAGATGATCGCGGGCCTCGGTCACAAACTCCTTCATCAGATCATCGTCGGCCATGTCGCCCATCGTTGCTCCTTTAGGACTAGACCCCTGCTTACAGCTTGAATTGTTGTAACTACCCAGGGTGGTTAGGTTGTTTAGACTGTAGTCTGTTAGGACTGCGCAAAGAACAAATCAAGG
>CAZDYX010000291.1:0-5027 GCA_964509775.1 uncultured Desulfobulbia bacterium
TTCGACATTATTTTTTTAAGTTACATTAATATTAGAAGCCGGCCCCCGGTTGGGTCGCTGAGTAGTTACAAGTGAAGATCAACTCCCCAACACCCATAGGAGTGGTCCTGCTCAACATGGGTGGGCCGGAAAGGCTCGCTGATGTTGAGCCCTTCCTTTACAATCTCTTTTCCGACCGGAAGATCATCCGGCTGGGCCCGCGGATATTACAGCGGCCGCTTGCCTGGTGGATCGCCAGAAAACGGGCGCCTAAAAGCTGTCGGTCGTATGCGGCCATTGGCGGCGGCTCTCCTCTGACCAGAATTACCCGGGGGCAAGGGGAAAGGCTTGGCGCCCTGCTCGCGGCCCACGGTTCCTTTTTCGTCGTGATTGCCATGCGCTACTGGAACCCCCTTACCGAGGAGGCCGTTTCCGAATTGGTCCAAAACAATATCAGTCGATTGGTGGTCCTTCCCCTTTATCCCCATTACTCCATTGCCACGACTGGCTCCTCCCTTTCCCGCCTCCATGAGGTCATCAATTCGAAGGGCCATGCCTTTGATATCGTCGAGGTGAAGGCCTGGCCCACCGAATCTCACTATATTGCGAGTCTTGGCCGGGCCATCGAAGACGGCTGCAAGCATTTTTCCGGCCGCACCCCTACAGTCCTCTACAGCGCCCACAGTCTGCCGGCGAAATTCGTGGAGGAGGGCGATCCCTATGTGGAGCATATCAATGCCACCATCAGGGCCGTGGAAGAGCGCACTAATATTGCCGGCCGGCTTGCCTTTCAAAGCCGGAGCGGCCCGGTCCGGTGGCTTACCCCATCCACACCGGATATGCTGCAACTTCTCGCCCAGGAGGGATTAAAGGACATTCTCATGGTGCCCTTAAGCTTTGTCTCTGATCATGTGGAGACCCTCTATGAGATTGACATCCTCTATCGGGAAATGGCCGAAAAACTTGGCATGCGGCTTGAGCGGACCGAATCCCTGAACGTGAAAGAAGACTTTATCGCCGGGCTGGCAGCCCTGGTCCTTGATGCGGTCCGTACCAAGGGGTGGGTTTCCATAAGGCAGTAGTCAGGATGCCGAAGATGGAAATGGGGAAAGGAAAATGGGACAGATTGAAAGCGCCGGGATAAATCGGCATAGGGTAGGGGATGCAAGAGCCCTACATGAAAGGAAAAGCTGCTCCATGATCGAGAACCGGGAACCTCCGGGTCGTTCTTTTCTATTTTTCTGCTGGATTCATGGTTATGCCCTTGGCAGCAGCACGTCAAAAACCGTTCCGTGGGGGGGATGAGTCGCCACCGTTATGCATCCTCCATGGTTTCTCGCAATTCCGAGGGCTGCGGCCAATCCCAACCCCCGGCCCACGAACTTGGTTGAAAAGAACGGCTCGAATATCCGGCCACGGATATCCCTGGGAATTCCCGTGCCGGTGTCGGCGATACTGACGCGCACATAGTCACCGCCAGGATGATCGTCGTGATGTACGCACGTCCACTTTTTCCTTTTGACGACGTTCGCCGACTTAACCGTCAGCCGTCCCCCGCCCTTTCCCATGGATTCGAAGGCATTGAGCAGGATGTTTACGAGCATCTGCCGCGCCTGGCCGGAATCGACGTCAACCGGCCAGAGATCCGGCGCCAATTCCCGGACAATCTCCATGTCCCGGTATATATCTTTCTCCTTGGCGGTCAGCTCCAGGGCCTCATTCATCAATTGATTCAGGGAAACGATTTCCGTCCGGGATTCATGGTTGGGGAAATATTTCACCGGGCCCTTGCCGCTGTTTGCATAGGCCAGCAATTGCCGGATGAGCTGCGCCATTCGCTGGGTGGCGAAGATGATCGCATCGATAAACTGACATTGTTCCTGGTCAGAGGTTACGGTCCTCTTGAGCAATGCGGCGTTTCCAAGCACAATGGTCAAGATATTGTTGAAATCGTGGGCCACGCCGCCGGCCAGGGTGGCGATGGATTCCGCCTTTTGCTGAAGGAAGAAACGTTCATCGATTTTTTTACGTTCTTCCTCGAGCAGCAGCCGCTTGGTTATATCCCGGCCCACCTCGATTATCCCCGTGACCTCACCCTGCTCGTTCAAGATGGGCGAGGCTATGATCTCCACTTGGTACTTGGTGTTGTCCTTCCCGGCATGGGTATGGATCACGGTACAGGGTTTCTTGGTCTCGATCACCTCACGCATGGGGCACCGATGGTATTTCCCCGAACACGGCCTTGTGACTTGGTGCATGATCTGATAGCAGAACATGGCATGGGTATCTTGTTCCGGGGTCGTAAGGTGCAATTGCCGTATGACCTTGTTTATCATCCTGACCCGGTGGTCGCGATCGATTACCATTATCGATTCGGTGCCGCCGTCAATAATGGTCTGTTGGATGGCGAGGGACTCTTTGAGCGCCTCGTCCGCCTGTTTTTGTTCGATGATATTTACCAATCGTTCCGCTATGGTGTGCAATAGGGCCCTTTCTTCCTTTTGGAAAGGCCCTTCATCGGCCGCAGGCCTTTCCTCCAGATACCCCACCTCCAGAAGACCTGAACTCCGGCCATGCGTAAGGATCTCGCAGCGCTGGCGCCAGGGTGTTTCCATGAAGTTATTTGTTTTGTATTCCCGGCCGTTGACGATGATGCGCGCCCAGGCGATTTCCGGATACTGCCAGGCCGCTGGAATGAGATCCGCGATCCTTTGCAGTATTTCGTCAACGCAACTTGCGGTTTTTTCTATTAATTTCGATATGCTGTGAAGACAGTTGAGCTCCTTGACCCGCTTGGCGAGCTCATGGGTCCGTTTTTGCAGGGCCTCTCTCGCCAGGGTTCGTTCGATGATTCCGGCCATCACGCTGGCGGCCGCTAAGAGGGTTTCCTCGGTCTTGTGGTCGCGGCTGCCCCCCTCCCGCAAATGGATCGAATAGACGCCGAGCACCTCCTTGGCGGCGGAAAGGAATGGCACGCAATAGTGGCCGTGGGGGCCAATTTCTCGGCAGGGGACTTCATGCTGTTCCTTTATGTCACTTACAAATACCAATTCGCCGGTAAGGGCTGCCCGTCCGCAGAGGCACCGCCCTAACAACAGCGAGGAACATTTTTTCCGTACCGCGTCGGGCAGACCGGAATGAGAGACCATGCGTAAGGTCTTGGTGTCGGCATCCATCAGGAAGGCGGCGCCGCCGGGTCTTAGGTCAAGGCAGGGAAGGGAGGTTATGTTGAGGAGAAAGCTATCCATGATCTCACGTAGCGAATAGTTCTCCAGCGAAAGGTTGAGCAAACGGTTAATGACGTTAAGAATCTGATTGTTTCGGTTTACCACTTCCTCTGCCTGCCGTCTTTCCGTGACATCCTGGCAGGTCAGCATCAGCCCCACCAGTCTGTGGACCTGGTTCCGAATTCCGGACACCCTGGCAGTGATATAGCGCACGCCGCTTTTGTCCCTGCGGGTGAAGGAAAATGTATGCACCTTGTTTTCCTGGACCTTTTCGATGATCTTGTCGAATCGCGCCAGGTCCAGGTCAAGGTAGCGGTGGAATTCCCGCACGTCCCTGCCGATGACGGATTCGGCCGGGACGCCGATGATTCTTTCCGCCGCCGGGTTGTAGTGGGTGATGTTGCCGCCTAGATCCGTGGCGGCTATTCCCATGTTGACGGATGAGCTTAAGAGGTTGTCCAGATAAACGTTTTTTTCGCCAAGCTCCCGCAGCGCGTCCACGATTTCAAGATCTTTCTTTTTTACATCGTGTTTGAGCTGTTCGATGTATCTGACCTCAACCCCCTTGACGATGTCATACTGGGTAATGAGACCGAGAAGTTCGTTTTGGTCGTCCACCACCACCAGGCGACGGATCTTTTTTTGTTTCATCATCCTCGACGCCCCGAGAACCGGCGCATCCCCGAATATGGTGTACACCGGCCTGCTCATGACGTCTTCGACCTTGAGTTCCCGGAGATTATAACTTTTGTTCAGCAACCGAATCATGTCACGTTCGGTCAGGATGCCGATAGGTTGCTTTCCTTCGACAATGATCAGGCAGCTTATCGAGCGGGCCGCCATTTCGCCCATGGCCTCGTGGACAATAACATCCCGGGAAAGGATATAGGGGATCTTGGTCATTATCTGGGAGGTCTTCTTCATCTCGACAAAATAATCATAGCCGAGGTGTTCTATAATGTTCGAAAGCGTCACGACCCCGACCGCCCGGTCCTCGTCATCGACCACTACGAGGTGGCGGATCCTTTTATTCATCAAGAGCTCATAGGCGGCGTCGAGCTCCATGGCCCGATGGGCGGTCAGTACCGGTGAGCTCATGAGCTCCTGACTCTGGCAGGTGTTGATGTCCCTTTTGTGTCGCGCCGCGTATGAGACGATACTTCTTTCCGTCAGTATGCCGATGGGCCTCTTGTCTTCAAGCACCAGGACGCAACTGATTTTTTTCTCCCCCATTATTGCCATCGCGTCTGAAAAAGATGTCTCGGGGGGAACGCCGATTACATCCGACGTCAAGATTTCATGTAATTTTTTCCCTTGCATTGTCTTCACTACTTATGGATTTGCGGTAATGGCGATACGACGGTAAAGAGTCGTTGTTGGTTTTTCGGATGAGATGGGACGCCAAGAATTTGCTTTTAGGAGGCCTAATGCCCAAAAAAAAGAAGATGGCCGGGCTGCCTTGATCTTACATCAAAAAACGATCTTTAAAACACAGTTACCTACCATGGCGAAATGCAGGGCGTCAAGGAGAGAATAGGTTCCGGCCATAAATTTTTCGACCTGTGCGGGTAGCTTCCGTGTTAGCGTATCCCATCATCGCAATCGGTATCGAATCGGGGTCGGTATCGGTATCGGTATCGAAAGACAATATCGATATCGACCCCGATTCCGATTCCGACCCCGAAAGGGCAAAAACGCTAACCAGGCCCTGTAGGGGCCAAACATACCAAGCCCAGGGCAACGCCCTGGGAGGACATGAAAAGCCATTTCAGCCCTGAAAGTTATTCCGGTAAAAGTCAAGTTTTTTTTGGGGCGTATGTA
>CAZDYX010000292.1:0-5025 GCA_964509775.1 uncultured Desulfobulbia bacterium
GTCTTATTTGGGCGGGTTTGAAACCCGCCCCTACCATTACCTGGTGAACGGTTACTTTATTTTTGTAACAAGGAGAGATCCCCATGAATTATCGGGCCACCCTGAACCTGCCCCAGACCGACTTTAAGATGAAGGCGAGCCTAGCGCAGAACGAGCCGGTGCTGCTTGCCGCCTGGGAAAAAGAAGACCTCTATGGCCGGATGCAGGCGGCGGCAACGGGCCGTCCGCTTTATATTCTCCATGACGGGCCTCCTTACGCCAACGGCCACATTCATATGGGCACGGCCTTTAACAAGGTACTTAAGGACATAATACTTAAGTCCAAGCGGATGGCCGGATATAACTGTCCTTATGTGCCGGGATGGGACTGCCATGGCCTGCCTATTGAACACCAGGTCGATAAGGAACTCGGGAAACGTAAAAAGGAGCTGGGAAAACTTGCGGTCCGGCAGGAATGCCGGAAGTTCGCCACGAAATGGATGTCCACCCAGAGGGAGGAGTTCAAGCGCCTGGGTGTTCTGGCCGAATGGGATGCACCTTATCTCACCATGAGTTATGACTATGAGGCAGTAATTGCCCGGGAGTTCAACAACTTTCTTATCTCAGGCGCGGTGGTCCGGAGCAAGAAACCGGTCTACTGGTGTTCTTCCTGCACCACGGCCCTGGCCGAGGCCGAGGTGGAATATTATGACCACACCTCGCCATCCATCTATGTGAAGTTTTCGCTGCTTGCCGATCTTTCCGGGGTGGCGCCGGCACTATCCGGGAAAGCGATCTCGCTCGTCATCTGGACCACCACCCCCTGGACCCTCCCCGGAAATCTCGGCATTGCCCTGCACCCGGATTATACCTATGCGGCGGTGGCGGTGAAAGATGAGGTCTGGATCATGGCCGAGGATCTGGTGGTCCAGGCCTTTGCCCAGTTCGGGATCATTGATTATGAGGTCATTGCCACCCTTCCGGCTGTCCGGCTTGAGGGGCTCAAATGCCGGCACCCATTGCTTACGCGGGAGTCGCTGGTTATTCTCGCTTCCTATGTGACCCTCGATGTCGGCACTGGCTGCGTCCATACCGCGCCGGGACATGGCCGAGAAGACTATATTTCCGGGATAAAATATGATCTTCCGATCCTCTCGCCCGTCGATCATGCCGGCCGCTTTACCGATGAGGCCGGTCCCTACAGCGGTTTGTTCATTCTGGATGCGAACAAAAAAATTATTTTCGATCTTGCGGAAAGGAATGCCCTGGTAAGGGAGTCCGTGGTCAATCACAGCTATCCTCACTGCTGGCGTTGTAAAAGGCCGGTATTTTTCCGGGCCACGGCTCAATGGTTTATCTCTTTGGAGCATGATAATCTGCGGCAGAAGGCCCTGGATGCCATCCGGGAGGTGAACTGGACCCCGAGGTGGGGGATGGAGCGAATCTATGGCATGGTCGAGTCCCGGCCGGACTGGTGCCTTTCCCGGCAACGGGTCTGGGGCGTGCCGATCACGGTGTTCTATTGTGAGAAGTGCGGCGAGGTGGTGCGGGATAAGGAGGTCGCGAAAAAGATCGTCAAGATCTTTTCCGAACAGGGCGCCGACGCCTGGTTCGGCCTTACCGCCCTTGATCTTCTTGGAGAGGGCGCCCGTTGCGTTCGCTGCGGCAACGACTCCTTTATAAAGGAAGAGGATATCCTCGATGTCTGGTTCGACTCCGGGGTGAGTTATGCCGCCGTGCTTGAGGATCGCGAAGGTCTGCGCACACCGGCCGACCTCTATCTGGAGGGAAGCGATCAGCATCGCGGCTGGTTTCACAGCTCGCTTCTGGCCTCGGTGGGGACCCGGGGCGTGCCGCCGTATCGCGGGGTGCTCACCCATGGATTCGTGGTGGACGGCCAGGGCAAGAAGATGTCCAAGAGCCTCGGGAACGTGATAGCACCCGCCGAAATCATCAAGGAGCACGGGGCCGAGATTTTGCGGCTCTGGGTCTCGGCCGAGGACTATCGGGACGACATCAAGATCTCGAACGAGATCCTGCGGCACCTAACCGATGCCTACAGAAAGATCAGGAATACCATCCGTTATCTTCTGGGCAACCTCTATGACTTTGCCCCGGACACCGACATGGTCCCCTACCAGGATATGGACGACCTTGATCAGTGGGCCCTTCATCAGTTGGAGGTCTTGAAAGACAAGGTCATGAGGGTCTATGAGGATTTTGAATTTCATATCGTGTATCACGCCCTCCACAACTTTTGCGTGGTGACCATGAGCTCCCTTTACCTCGATATCATCAAGGATCGGCTTTATACCGAACCGGCAAGGTCCCGGGCCAGAAAATCCGCCCAGACCGTTTTGTATGAAATCCTTGACACCCTGATCCGGCTGATGGCCCCGGTCTTAAGTTTTACCGCCGCCGAGGTCTGGTCCTTTCTGCCTTTTTCCGCGAAACAGGAGGGGCAGGTCTTTTTTGCCCTTTTCCCGGAGAAAAAGGCGGATCATATAAACCATGGCCTCAATAAAGAGTGGGAGCGCCTCTGGATCGTACGCTCGGAAATCACCAAGGCCCTGGAACTGGCAAGGAGGGAAAAACGTATCGGCCACTCGCTCGATGCCGCGGTAGAGCTTAAAGCTACCGGTGAATGGACGGATTTTCTGGCCAGACACCTTGATAAACTGAAAATGGTATCCATCGTTTCCCGGCTCTCGCTAGTGGAGGAGATAACCGGTGAGGTGTTTCAAGGCGAGGTCCTGCCGGAACTCTCGATCAGGGTGATCCCGGCAACTGGCGCAAAATGTGAGCGCTGCTGGATCATCTCCGGAAGCGTGGGGATTGATCTTACGCATCCGAACCTGTGCAGCCGTTGTTCAACGGTGATGGCAGGCCAATCGTGATGCCGTCTTTAATCGGAAAACAAGAGGGGAAAAAGGCCCATATCCTTACCGCCGTTCTCACCATGGTGGGGGTGGTCTTCCTTGACCAGGCATCCAAGTGGTGGATCTGTCAAAGCTTTGGCCCCTTTGAACAGTACATCGTTATTCCGGGTTTTTTTAATCTTGTCCGGGTAAATAATACGGGGGTGGCCTTTGGGCTTGGGGCAGGGCAGATCTCCTTGCTGCGCCAGGTTTTTTTTACCACCTTTTCTATCCTGGTCCTGGTCATTCTTTGTTATTATTTCTGGCAAAGGCATAAGGATGCAATGTTTTCCCTGGCAGTGGCGGGAATTTTCGGGGGCGCAGTGGGCAATCTTATAGATCGGCTCCGTTGGGGGTCGGTAGTGGATTTTCTCGATTTTTATCTCGGCAATTATCACTGGCCTGCCTTTAATGTGGCGGACACGGCGATCTGTGTTGGCGCAGGACTTCTGGTCTGGGGAAATATGAGGTCTGCAAAAGGAAGTAAAGGATAAAGGAAGCTTAAAGAGAGAAGATTATTCATGGCAAGAGAGGAAATACGGTTTTCAGCGGAACACTGCTGGGCTCGGCTGGAGGATGAGGGACATGCTGCAATTGGACTTTCCGAGTATGCCCCGATCTTTCAGAACCGGCTTGTGCATATTAAATTGCCAGGGGTGGGGGAAGAGGTCTGCCGGGACGAGGAGTTCGGCGAGGTGGAAACCACCCGCGGGGTTTTCGACATTGTTGCCCCGGTTTCCGGAGAGGTGGTGGATGTCAATGATGACCTGAGTGAATCCCCGGTCATTGTAACCGAAGATCCCATGGGTGATGGCTGGCTTTTGTATATAAAGCTTAGCGATCCGGAAGAATGGAATGAACTCTTGCGGTATGAGGAATACAAGGAGATGCAGGAGGCACACGGCCGGAAGGAAGAATATAAAGAGTTTGATGAAGATGATTTCTTTGAAGACGATTGATAGATCATGGATCTTTGCGAAACCAAAAAGATAGCAGTGCTCTTTCCGGGTCAGGGTTCCCAGTATATCGGTATGGGCAAGGTCTTTGCGGAGCAAAGTCCTATTGCCCGGGAGCTGTTTGAGAAGGCCGAGGCCATAACCGGCATAGCCATCCAAAGGCTCTGTTTCGAGGGGCCGTTTTCGGAATTGACCAAGACGGTCAATCTGCAGCCGGCATTGACCGCGGTGAATCTTGTCTGCTGGCAGGCCATGGAACAGGCCGGGGTAACCCCATCATTTTTTGCCGGGCACAGTCTCGGAGAATACAGTGCCCTGTACGCGGCGAACGTCTTGACCTTTGAGGACACCATGGCCGTGGTTACCGAGCGGGGCCGACTCATGCAGCGGGAGGCCGAGCGGTTTCCCGGCGGCATGCGGGCGGTTCTGGGCCTTACCATCGAAGAGGTGCGGGAGACCTTGGAGGGCTTGATTGATGGGGGCATAGTGGTTGTGGCCAATCACAACGCGGAAAATCAGGTGGTTATCTCCGGTGAACTTCCTGCCCTGGACCGGGCGACAGCGGTGCTTTCCGTAAGAAAGGGCAAGGTTATCCCGCTTGAAGTGAGCTGTGCCATGCACAGCCCCCTGGTTAAGGATGCGGTCCCGGATTTTATCTCCCTGCTGGACAAAATCAGGATCAGTCCGCCCCAGGTGCCGATTGTTTTTAATGTGACCGCCGCAATCGAACCCGGCCCGGAATCCATCCGTCGGATCATGGCCAGCCAGATCGCCTCCACGGTGAAATGGGTTGATATCATCAGGTTTCTTCAGGCCCAAGGGGTCCGGATCTTTATCGAGGTGGGACCAAAAAGGGTGCTTACCGGATTGCTGCGAAAGATTCTTGCCAAGGGGTATGAACATCAGGGGCTTGGGGTTGATGATCCCGAGACCCTGGCCAGGTGTCTGGCGGCGATGGATAGAGGTTGATCAGACAGAGACGCAGAGACACGGGGACAAGGGGATGGGGAGACATGGAGAGGCGTAGGTCGGGTTAGGCGTTTTTTGCCGTAACCCGACGATCGGCGACGCATTAATGTCGGGTTACGCCCTATCGGGCTAACACGACCTACGACTATGTTAACGTAATTATTGCGCCATAAAAATAGAATGTCGAATATTGAACAAGGAAC
>CAZDYX010000293.1:0-5009 GCA_964509775.1 uncultured Desulfobulbia bacterium
AGATGGTCTGCCAGTGGGTGGCCCCCAGGGCAATGGCCCCTTCTTTATAGAGAAGAGGCACTGCGGAAATGGCATCGATGGAGATGCTGATCACGGTAGGCAGGATCATGATCCCCAGGATCATGGACGAGGCCAGTAAAGAGAGCCCCGGACCGCCCAGGTATTCCCGGATAAACGGCACCAGGATTACCACGCCGATAAAGCCGTACACCACCGAGGGGATGCCGGCCAAAAGCTCAATGGTAGGCTTTATGATCATCACCATTCTCGGGGGGGCGAATTCGGTAAGTACAATCGCACAGGAAAGCCCCAGCGGCACGCCGAGCACCAGGGAGCCGAGCGTCACATAGAGTGAGGAGATGATCATCGAAAGGATCCCGAAATAGCCTTTGGTGGGGGCCCAATGGGAATCGCCGAGGAACGACCAGATGCCGTTTTTCATGATGATCGGCAGCCCTTCCCGGAACAGGAAAAAGGTGATGAACACGAGGATGCCTACGGCCGAACAGGCCAGGAGCAGCAGGGCCTTTTCAATAATCCGTTCTTTCATTTTTGAAGGCCTCTAAAGAAGCCGCGTAGCCTTCGCGACCAGGTTGGTAAGTGTATCATTTGTATACCTTCAATGCCTTTACCGGTATCAGCCCTTCCAGTTTTAACAGGTGTTGGCCCTCCTCACCCAGGACATAGTCGACAAACGATTTGGCGAGGCCGGCAGGTTCCTCCCTGAAGACAAAGAGAAACGGACGGATGAGTTTATAGCGTTTCCCTACAAAATTTTCTTCGGTCGGCGCAATATTGTCAATGGCCACGGCCTTCACCCTGGTATTCACGATCCCGAACGAGATGTAGCCGATGGAATGGGAATCCTGGGCCACCAGCTCAAGCACGGCACCGTTTGAATCCTGCACCAGGTTCTCCAAGGAGATCGGGTCATGCTCCATCACCTTTTTTTCAAAGGCCTCCCGGGTACCTGATCCCTCCTCGCGGGTGAAGCAATGAATCCGGTGATCATCCCCGCCCAGCACCTTCCAGTTGGTAATCTGGCCGGAATAGATGGCGCGCAGGTCTTTTAGGTCCAGATTGACAATGGGGTTGTGCGGATGGACAATGACGGCAATCGCATCGAGTGCTATGGTGATCGGCCGCAAATCCTTTTCTTCGTCAGCCAATTCCCGGGAGGACATACCTGCCTGGGCCGCGCCGGAGCGGACCGCCTGGATCCCGGCGCTTGACCCCCCACCCTGCACATTGATAATGGCATCCGGTGCGGTCTTCATATAATGTTCGGCCAATTTTTCGGCAAAGGGCTGCACCGAGGTGGAGCCGGCCAGGGTAAGCCCTGATTGGTTGGTGGCCGGACCCCTGCAGGCCGCAAACAAGGTTATGACCGCAAGCAGGATAACGCAGAATAATAACTGATTGAAACAGATTTTGAAGAGCGGCTCAGCGGCGCAATTTGTATATTTCACGTTCATCATGGTTAATATAGTCCAATTCGGGTTGGCCCTTTTATACTGACTTACACTATAATGGTCAAGCCAAATTGCAGGACCTGCCACCCCACTATTCCCTCTCCCTATATAACCCAGGGCCGAAATTGTTCATCGGCAAGCAAAGGGGCGATTATACGGTCGCGATATAGGCCATTGCTTACGAGCACGCCAATATTTCCCGCGGCCGAAGGTCTTTTTTTCCCATAGCGCACCAGTATTCCGGCCGCGAGCCTAATATCGTCAGGATGCCGGGACCTTCTTAAAATGGCGGTCGGGCCGGGCCAGTCATCGGCATTACTAAGAATGAGATCACCGGCAATACCGAGCTTTTCTATCTTCTCGTTTTCATTCCGGTCACGGCCCATAATCAGCCAGCCGCCGCCCGGAAGAAGAAAATGACGGCCGAAGAGCAGAAGATGGATGTCGCTTAAGGGAGGGATCCGAGCTTCGGCAAAGAACCTTCTTATACGTCCGGACAGTATGGGATCAGTCAGAACGCAGCCACCTGCCGATGCCGGATAGTCTACAATGCCGAACCTTGTGGCGAGGGCTATCTGATCGGTCCTGCCCCGACCGGTAAAACCAAGCAGCCGTTCCCGGTCCACGAGCCCTTCCTGCTCCGGCCGGGTAGGATTAAGATGCCTCGCACTCAAGGGCCGGAGAAGAATGCCGTCGCATCCGCTGTCCCGTTCCACGATGCGCAGTGTATCCCGACGCTGCGACATGGGGCGCTGGCCGAGAACCTCGCCGGTAATGATGAAGGAGCCCCCCCTGGCGGCCATGAACTCCCGGGCCTTGCCCGCCAGAAATACCTTGCAGTCCACGCAAGGGTTAAAGTTCTTGCCGTACCCATGGCAAGGGTTGGCAAGGATAGTAAGATATCCCTCGCTCACATCCCTCACTTCCACCTCAATGCCGTATTTTTGCCGAACCTCATTCGTATAAGGGTTGGCCCGGGCCAATAGATCAAGGCCGAAAAACGGGGTCACAAACCGGACGGCCAGCACCCGGACGCCCTGCTCCTGGATAACCCGACAGGACAATATGCTGTCCAAACCTCCTGAAAAGAGGGCGATGGCAATGACCGGATGTTTGATCATGAGAAGTAACTACTCCGAAGTATTTTCAAAAAGATAGCCATCTCCTCCCTGCATTTTCAAAAGGAAAACATTGACTTTTAGGGCCCTGATAAATTAAAAAGAAGTCGAATGACGTGATGTTGTCGTTTTGTTGGCACCTAACCAAAGTGGGAAAAATAAATTATGACGGGCATGACTGAAATATCACGATACCGGGCGTCAGGAGTGGACATTGACAAGGCCAATAAATTTGTGGCCGCCATCAAACCCATTGTCGCAACCACATTTAAACGGGGTGTGCTCACAGATATTGGTGGCTTCGGCGGTTTGTTTGCCCTTGGAGCAAATCAATATAATGATCCGGTCCTGGTTTCCTCCGCCGATGGTGTCGGAACCAAGCTCAAGATCGCGGTCATGTGCAACCGTCATAATACCATTGGCATCGATCTCGTGGCCATGTGTGTCAATGATATCGCAGTGTATGGAGCTCGTCCGTTGTTCTTTTTGGATTACCTGGGCGTTGGCGCCCTGGAACTGGAAACAGCCACCGAAATCATCCGAGGGATCGCCAAGGGATGCGAAATAGCAAAATGTTCGCTCATTGGCGGCGAGACCGCGGAGATGCCGGGCATGTATGCGATCGGCGATTATGACTTGGCCGGCTTTGTGGTCGGGATAACAGAACGAGATAAGATCATAGACGGATCAGAGATAAAGGTCGGCGACAAAATTATTGGACTTGCGTCCAACGGTATCCACAGCAACGGCTATTCCCTGATCCGAAAAATCTTTTTTGATGAATTGCACCTTTCGGTGCATGACCATATTCCCGAACTCGGCTGCACCCTTGGCGAAGAACTGCTCAGACCCACCCGCATCTATAGCGAAACTATTTTGAACCTTGCCAGGAACTTCAAGATCGGTGGATTGGTCCATATTACCGGGGGAGGTTTTACCGATAACATCCCGCGGATACTTCCCCGGGGATGTGATGCCGAAATCGAAAACGGCAGTTGGCCCGTTCCCCCGATATTCACCCTTCTCCAGGAAAAAGGCAATATCACCACAGAAGAGATGTCCCGCACCTTTAACAATGGTATTGGCATGATGGTCGTAGTCGACGCCAAGATCGTCAAAGGGGTTATGGAGCATCTCGTCGCCCTCAATGAGATCCCCCATTTAATCGGCGAGATAACGGTCCGCAACAAAAAAAGTGTTGCCCCTTAGTTCTACTTTGTCACATTCAAAAAGAATCCAGAATTCAGGAGTCAGAATTCAGGAGGAAAGACAAACAATCTTTTCGTCCGGTGGCTCGATTTATTCTGACTCCTGAATTCTGACTTCTGAATTCCCTAATGTGACAAAGTAGAATTAGGGCCTGGCCCTTAACGCCCTTCCCTGCCGCAGTCGCTCACATCACCTTTTATTTTGGCCAAGGCATGGGGTAGGGCCGCAAGCACTACCCCGATATTTTCCCGGGCAGCAGCAAGGCTTCCCGGAAGATTAATAATAAGACTTTTCCCTCTTATCCCCGCTACTCCCCGAGAAAGCATGGCAAAAGGCGTCAGTTTGAAGCTCGCCTGACGCATGATCTCACCGATTCCAGGAATATACCGGTCGATTACGGCCATGGTGGCCTCAGGCGTCACATCCCGGGGACTGAGGCCGGTTCCGCCACACGTAACGAGGAGGTCGATCCCCAACTCATCCGTCCATTCTATAAGCACCCGAGAGATAATCTCCTTCTCGTCCGGAATAATTGCATGGGCAAAACAGCAAAAACCGGCGGCAGTGAGCATCTTTTTAAGATACTCACCACTGGCGTCCGGCCTCTCCCCCCTCGCCCCCTTATCACTCACGGTCAAGACGCCGCAGGAATAGGCCATATATCTCTCCCTTCAATCTGCCTGGGTCGAAAAAGGGGAACTACAGCCTCTTAGGCCTTTGCTGCATTAGCCGCGGCAATGACCTTTTCGGCAAGCTGAGCAGGAAGTTCCTCATAGTGGGAGAAACTCACCGTAAATGTTCCCCGGCCGCCGGTAATGGAGGTAAGGTCAGGGGCATAACGCAATATCTCCGACATGGGCACCTGGGCATCGATACGTTCCCGGTTTTCAACGGAATCCATACCCAGTACCTTGCCCCGCCGGCTGTTTAAATCACCGATGACATCGCCCACGCAATCCTTGGGCATACTCACGCTAATGTTCATGATCGGTTCAAGAAGAACCGGGTTGGCCTGGAGTATCCCCTTTTTGAATCCCATGGAAGCCGCGATTTTAAAGGCCATTTCCGAGGAATCCACCGCATGATAGGAACCGTCAACCAAGGCCACCATCACGTCGACGATCGGATAACCTGCCACGGCGCCCTCATCCATGGCATCCACGATCCCTTTTTCCACGGCCGGAATATATTGTCGTGGCACCGAACCACC
>CAZDYX010000294.1:0-4996 GCA_964509775.1 uncultured Desulfobulbia bacterium
AGGGCATAGCTTCCCTCCCGCAGTTCGCGGCCCGCGGCCTGCAGGGCGTCCTCGGACAGACTCACCACCGTGGGCAGGGCCATGATGCCCAGGATGATCGAGACATTGAGGGCATTGGTGCCGCTTGTGATGGTAAGCCCGTTTACGGCCCTGGCAATCCAGTAAAGCCCGGCCAGTGAAATTACGGCGAAAGAGGCCGCGACAACCCTACGCACCTGCGTACGTACCCCTTTTTTGAGCCGGTCGGTGGCGAGATCGCTTACCACGATCCCGACCAGGAAGGCCACGGGCAGGCCCACGATCCAGACCGCCAGGGCGAGCATCTGGCCGCCGCGCTGCTGCAGCAGGGGGGCAAAGACCACCAGGGCAAAGAAGCCGTAGGCCACCGAGGGGATGGCCGCGAGCATCTCGATCACCGGCTTGACCACCTGCCGCAGGGCAAAGGGAATCACGTCGGAAAGACAGATGGCCGCGGCGATACCGAGCGGCACCGCCACCAGCACTGCACCCAGGGTAACGAGCCCGGTGCCCACGAAGATCGCCAGGCCTCCGAACTCCGGGGGCGATGCCGAGGGATACCAGCGGGTGCTGAAGAAGAACTCGCGCCCCCCCTCGTTTTGAAAAAAGGGCAGGGCGTCCCGGGCAATGAAAAAGAAAATGAAAAGGACCGCCAGGGTGGAGAGCGAGGTTACGGCGAGCAGCAGGCCGGTTCCTAGGGTCCTGGTCACCCGCTGTCGTTGCCGGGTCTTATGATGCATCAGCAACGACGGGCGGTCCGCTTTTTTATCCCTTACTCTGGTCATTTGGCCGGCACAAACCCGGTAGCCTCGATGATCTTTTTTCCGTCCTGGGTGCGGGAGAGGTTGATGAATTCATAAAGGGGGGTGCCCTCCTTGGGACTCCCGTTCGTGTACATATAGAGGGGCCGGGAGATCGGGTAGCTCTTGTCGGCCACCGACTCCCCGGTCGCCTCGATGCCGGCAACCGTGAGGGCCTTCACCCCCTCGGTAAAGGCGAGGCCCACGTAGCCGATCGCCGCGGGCGTGCTCATCACCCGCTGCCGGATCGCGCCGTTGCTCCCCACGTACTCCACCCTTTCCGCGAGTTTCTGTTTGTTCATGACCATGGTCTCAAAGGTCTCATAGGTCCCGCTGTTCGTATCCCGGCTGATCGCGACGATCCGTTGGTCCGGTCCGCCCAGTTCCTTCCAGTTCTTGATCCCGCCGGTGTAAATCCCGCTGATCTGCTCCTTCGTAATATCGGCCCGGGGATTGCTGGGGTGTACCACCATGGCGATTCCATCCATGGCCACAATATGTTCGATGGGTAGCACTCCGGCATCCTTGGCAGCCTTGACCTCTTCATTCTTCATCGGTCGGGACATGGTGGCCACGTCGCAGGCGGCGTTGATCAGGCCCTTGGCCCCGTTTCCGCTTCCGGACTCGCTTACCGTAATGTTCACCTCCGGATGTCTGGCCAGGTAATACTCGGCAAAGGCCTTGGCAATGGGACCCACCGTCGTTGACCCGTCCACCACGATCTTGTTGGGATCCTTTGCCGCGGCCACGCCGGCCGCCATTATTGTCAGGGTAATGGTCATGATCGCGAATTTCAGCAATTTCATCGTCTCCTCCTTTGAATCAGTGTTGTCCGGTTAGAAAATTGTAATGCTCATTTTTCCTTCACCCCAGCCCTCCCAGAGGGCTCACCATTGCCCACACTTGGCGCCGGGGGTGGCTCGTTGAGTTAGGCGCCCTTTGCCGTAACCCAACAACCAATTTTCCTCTATCCTCCTCGCCAGGCGAAGTGGCCTTGTCTACGATTACTAGAATTTTAACTGATACACGACCTGCACCTTGTGGTCATCCCCAAGATTGTTGCCTGGAACAGGCTTGGCGCCTTTTTTAGCGCCGAAGTCATCTTCGTAGTCGGTGGTCTCGTAGGCCAACATCAGCAAATTTCCTTTGTAGACGTCATAGGCCAGACCGGCAAGGTAGAGGTCGTAGGCCGCGTCCGGGGCAATTTTCTCGTCCTTATCGGCATCGAAGTGATCCCAACGGCCAAAGAGCGATAATTTCTTTTCGAGGACCGGCAATTTCACGTCGCCAAAAAGGGAGTAGCCCGCGGTATCGAGGGCGTCATTCTTGGCATCTACCCAATCCCCTTTGGCGTTGCCTTGGGTGGTGAAATACTGACCGGTCACCGTGAACCAGGGATGCTGGTAGCTCAGCATGCCGAGGTTGACGATATAGTCCGGAAAATCGCCGTTATATTCCTTGTTGCCCTCACCGTAGAGACCAAAGTAGCTTAACTGCAATCCAGGGATAGCCGCCGGCAGGGGACGGATGGTGAGGCGGCCCTCCACGGCCTTGTTATTATTGTTTTCCTTGGCATGATAGCCGGAACCGTTATAGACGCCGAAATGCCAGCTACCATACTGACCGTCATAGTAATGGCTGCCGGTTTTGGCCTCGGCATCCGCCAGCTTGCCGCCCAGATCTCCCATAAGGCTTACGCCCGCGTCAGCCGAGTTAAAGGTGCCGGCGCGCTCGATAGGCATCGTCCCCTGACAGCGATAAGGGTTGATATGCTCTTCAAAATCGAGCCAGGGGATATGGCCAATGCCCACCTCGGATTTGATGTCGGTGAGGAGGCCGAGGTCGCCAGGCTTAAATTCCCCATACAGATACTTAGTCCGAAACTTATAGTCCCCGGTATCGTCCTGGGTAATGTCCGGTGTGTAACGGACCCCGAACCAAGGGGTAACCTGCTTCTTGACATTGATGTAGCCGCGGGTAAGGCTAAATTGGTTGAAACTGTCCGATTTTCCGCCGGCAAGGGGTTTCTGCCCCGAGGAATAATCCACATAGGCCAACATTCCGACGCTGAGATTCTTGAGGCCTTTCGGAACCCCCACCCCTTTCTCCTCTACCGCCTTCACCATCTTTTCCTTTTCAGACTCTTCCAGGGCCTTGGCCTCGACGCGAATCTGGATGGCCTCCTCGGTGGTAACGATGCCTTTTTTGATCAGGACCCGCAGTAAGGGGTCGTCAAGCTGGTTGGCCTGATCGGCGCCGGCCGCCAGGTTTACCGGACCTAACGCCAGACCTGCCAGCAACCAGACGATGGCTGACTTTCCTTTTTTCTCTAACCTGCATTTCATAAATTTTCTCCTCTCTCTCTTGAAGATGTTGGGCCGATTCCCACAAAAAGACGAACCGTTGATGCTAACGATGTCGCCAATAAAACAGGGGGATGTAAGGCCGGTATGAGGGAAGGGTTAGAAGTTCGTTAGAAAAGGCCCGGGGGAAAACCCGGTTCCTCGAAGGGAAGTTGTAATACTTCTCTGCAGATGCCTCGACACCGGAACAATGGGGATAATTCTGCTGGTCAGAGGATGAATATAAAAATATCCAGGGGAAAATCGAGGTTGAACGATAAATCGATGCCGAGTTGTGGAAATGAACCGTCTGCGCGACCTTGTGAGGCAGGTCTTATGGTTCAAACCCCGAGGTCGCCGGACCAGAGTTGCGCAAGAAAATGGTGCCAGGGAAGAACCATAATGGACGGATGAATGCGGCGGGGTTGCTCTTCCAGGGCGACAACCATTGCCTGCCGAATCCGATGCTCGCTCAGCAGGGCGAGGAGACCGCGCAGATCTCCCTTATGGACACGGCCAGCCCCTTTTACCTCGATGGCCACATCCATCTCTCCCAGAATTAAATCCACTTCCAGTCCCGAGCTCGTCCGCCAATAACGAATATCCAGTTCAGGATTTCGATAGGCCCGATAGGCCTGGAGTTCGTGCAGAAGATAGTGCTCGAACGATTTGCCGAATTCCGGGGTGCCCCTGGATGGCTGGCGGCGTGCCAGGTAGTTGGCAACCCCGACGTCGAAGAGGTAGAATTTTTCCGTTTCGATCAGACGTCGGTTCCGGGACTTGCGCCATGGGGAGAGCCTATGGCCCAGGAAGGTGTCCTCGAGGATTTGGAAGTAGCCCCGCACTACCTTGGCACTGACTCCGGATTCGCGGGCGACATTGGTATAATTCAACAATTCACCGGAGGTCAAGGCCGCAACCCGCAGGAACTCGGCGAATGCCGGGATGTTTTGTCCTGCTGCCTCGGTTGCGATCTCCTCCTTCAGGTAATCGTTTACGTAGGCGCGCAGGTCTTGGATGGGATCGTCGGACAGGAAATGGGGAGGGAGCAGGCCGCTGATCATGACCTGCTCCAGGTCAAAGTCCTCTGTTTCCAAAAAGGTCAGGGGACACATCGTAAATCGCCAGGCCCGCCCGCCGAGCAGGTTGGCATGCCGGCGCCGCAGCTTGCGGGCGCTCGATCCTGTCATCAGGAAAGAAAGGCCCTTGTTTTCGATCAGCCAGTGGATTTCGTTTAGCAGATTGGGGACCATTTGGATTTCGTCGACGATGATAAGGTCCTTATGGTCTGCATAACGTTCACGCAGTAAGGCGGGGCGGACGGCGTAGTCCGAAAAGAGGTCGGTCTGCAAAAGATCAATGACCGTTTCGTTGGGGAAGGCATGACGCAGCCAGTAGGTTTTTCCGGTTTTGCGCGGCCCCCACAAGAAGGCCGACTTGCCCCGTGGCAGATCGATCCGAAGTTGTCGCGATGATATTTTTCCCATATTAGGAATTATATCCGGATAATATTTCCAAGCAAGGAATATTATCCGGACCTTCCGGCCCTTCCGGGTGCAGGAAAGGGTTACAGGCTTCGGGCATAGTCGGGTTTATTTGCGCCCTTCACGTCCGGGGGAAACGAATAAAAAAGGTGCTCCCCTTGCCGGGGATGCTCTCGACCCCTACGGAGCCGTGAAGGGCCCGGGCGATGTTTCTTACGATGGAAAGGCCAAGACCGGTGCCGCCCAGGGAGCGGCTCCGGACCTGGTCCACCCGGTAGAACCGTTCAAAGACCCGGGGGAGGTGTTTTTTCTCGATACCGGGCCCCTGGTCGATCACCCGGATCTCGACCTC
>CAZDYX010000295.1:0-4973 GCA_964509775.1 uncultured Desulfobulbia bacterium
ACGTTTTGCCATACCCACGATACCGTATGGTTTAAGTTTGTCTAGCAACTCTCTGAACTTGAGAGGCTTTTTAGGCATGGCACATATGACAAGTCTTGGCCATCAACCAGGGTGGGAGAAAAGACGTTTCGCTGGCATCATCAAGGCGTTTCTCAATTTTGTAACGTTTCTCTTCTTGGGCTTTGCATGTGAAGAATTCGGCCCACACCTCTGCTGGTGCCGAATGGTAGAGGTTGTCTAGGTTGTCATGGGTGAAGGCATATTCAATCTGGGCGCAGATTAAGGCCACACATTCGCGCTGGGCATGATCTACCGTGTCAGCGGTAGCGACAATATCAAACTCTAGGCAATGGGCTACAAAAAATCCATTTTCTTCTTTAGTTAGGATATTGGCGTTGATGGAAATATCACTATTCTTGCGGATAACTTCACCCATACTCTGCTCCTTAGTTTTATTAATCGGTGCTTTCTTATCGAAGTTTTACCGTAAAAACTAAAATGAGTCGGCATTCATTTTTATAAAAAATAAAAGTAATATTCCTAATCAGATTTTCTCATTGTGTCAACATGCAAGTCAAGAAACAAATGAAAAGTATTTGAAATAACGTTTTTATATCTCGTTAACAGAGTAATAAGGTGTGAAAGCATCAGCCTTTTTTTATTGACTAAGGGCGGCTCGATCTCTGTACCCAAACCTGTACCCAGCCGAAAAAAACCCACAAAAAAACACTCACGAAATGACCGTAAGTGCTTGATTTTATTTGGAGCCGGCGATGGGATTTGAACCCGCGGCCTGCTGATTACGAATCAGCTGCTCTACCACTGAGCTACGCCGGCTTATCGATGTTTTACTTGACTGTCCGAGAAAGAGATGCAATTATGCGTGCGGATTTACCATGAATACGGTATGTTGTCAATGTTCGTAGTTTTTAAACTATTTTGGTATAGGCGTTTCCTATTTTAAAGATATCGTCTCATTTTTTCACACCCATTTAGAATATTGTTTTTTCAGGTCTGATCATAACAACATAACTTTTTTCTATCAGGTCGAACAATGTCCAACGAACAACAAAACGCTGGAGAAATACGTCTCAGTACAGTTGAACTTTGCAAAAAGGGGCACAATCTCTTTAAGCAGCAACATTTTACCGAGGCAAAGATCGCCTTTGAGAAGGCACTGTTGCTGGATCCCAAAAATCCTTATGCCCTTACCGGACTGGGAGATGTGTTTAGAAAAATGCATCTCTTTGAACGGGCTTCAGAGTCTTACAAAAAGGTACTGGCAGGAGAACCTAACAATGTTTTCTCCCTGCGCGGTCTGGGGGATTCCTATCGGGGTCAACAACGTTACGAAGAGGCCATCAGGACGTGGGAACAGTATCTGGGCTACAGGCCTAACGACATCTTTGTGATTACCCGGATTGCAGACTCAAGAAAGAGACTGGGGCATTTTGATGCGTCAGAGGTCTTATACAAGCAGGCCCTGGACATAAAACCGGCTGATCGTTACGCCCTTCTCGGTCTGGCCGATCTTTATCACAAGACGGGTCGTTCGGACCTGGCCATCCATTACTACGACAAGGTCCTTGAACAGGAGAGTGGTTTTGTCCATATTCTTTCCATGGTAGGCAACCTCTACCGACACAAAAAGGAATTTGAAAAGGCCAAGGAGTACTATCTGCGTGTTCTCGAATTGGACAGTTATAATCCCTATGCCCTCTTCGGGATGGGAGATGTCTACCGTTGGAACCGCGATTACACCAATGCCATTAAATCGTGGGAACGTATTCTCGAAAGGCATGATGGGACCTTAAGCATGCTCTCCAGGCTCGGTGACGCCTATCGCAATGTCGGCCAAAACGAAGCTGCGGAGCGCATATATAAAGGGATTCTCGTAAAGGGCTATGATAAATACTCCCTCTTGGGGATGGCCAAGTTGTACTTACTCCGAGACAAAAAGGAAGAGGCCTACAATTGCTACAAATCCATTCTCGATCGAGAACCGGGTGATACCCGGACAAGTTTGGAACTGGGAGAATTATTGGTGGCAGACGGAAGGAAAGACGAGGCAATAAGTCTCTACAACACCGCCCTCTCAAAGCAAGCCCATAATCCGGAACACGTCCAGCTTATTATGGAACAGCTCCATGGCCTGAGGGAGGATGTTTAAACTCTCCGCCCTAATCCGTGGTCGCCCACCTATTTGGCCCTAATCATTTCCAAGAGGATTCGTACCCCTACCCCTGATGCGCCCTTGGACACATAAGACTTCTCGGTAAAATTCCAGGCCGTTCCCGCAATATCAAGGTGGGCCCAAGGGGTGATGCCCACAAACTCCGCCAGAAAAGAAGCGGCGGTGATACTCCCGCCATCCCGGCCGACAGAATTTTTCAGATCCGCTACCTCGGACTTAAGCTGTTTCGTATACTCCGGCCCCAACGGAAGACGCCAGCAGGGCTCGCCGCTCCTTTCTCCGGCGTAAAGAATCTTCTGGGCCAGTTCCTCATTATTTGAAAATAATCCTATCCGATGGTGACCCAAACCGATGATAACCGCACCGGTCAAGGTGGCCACATCCACCACGGCAACGGGCTGATACCTTTTTATCCCATAACTCAGGGCATCGGCAAGGATAAGCCGGCCTTCGGCATCGGTGTTGATCACCTCCACTGTTTTACCGCCATGCTGTACAATCACGTCTCCGGGTTTTAAGGCCGCTGATCCGGGAAGATTTTCCGTGGCCGGCACAATGGCCACGACATCAAGATGCCGGGGTCTTTCCTCTCCCAGGGCCGCCAGCAAAGAGAGCATGACCGCGCCTCCGCACATGTCATACTTCATCTCCTCCATCCCCTTGAAGGGTTTCAAAGAGATGCCACCGCTGTCAAATGTGAGGCCCTTGCCGACGAAAAGCATGGTGGGCACCTTTTTCCCAGTCCGATACTCCATGACAATCATGGTCGGAGGCTGGTCAGAACCCGAGGAAACGCCCAATATCCCGCCCATTTTCTCCTGCACCATTTCTGCCCGGGACAATATTTGAATGCCAAACCCGTATTGGTCGGCAAGCCTTTGGGCAAAGGCGGCAAAATGCGATGGGGTCCAGAAATTGGCAGGTTCATTGCCCATATCCCTGGCCATACATGAGGCAACGGCTGCAACCTTTCCCCGTTTTAATCCGCGACTGACCTCGGGGCGCCTTTCGGCAAAAATAAACATATCGGTAAGTCCGGGAGATTCCTCCTCGTCTTTTACCGTCTGGTATTTACGAAAACGATAGTTGCCCAGTATAAGTCCTTCGACCAGGCATTCCACCATCTGGCCAAGGTCAAAGGACAACCATTCAGGCACAATCAGCAATAAATTCCGTGCCTTTGTTTTTCGAGCCTCTCCCGCTACGATACCGCCGGCATTCCGGAAGGACTCCCGGGACAGGTCTCCTTTTCCCAGTCCCACGGTCAAAACGCGTTTGACCCGCTGCTGATATTTCCCGTCCGGATAATAAAGAAGGACCTGTCCTTCCTTGGCAATAAAGTCACCGCTTGCAAAGACACGGTCAATGATGGCCTGCATCCTCTGATCCCGCCAGCAAGGGGCGCCTGAATCTTCCTGACGGACAAAATGGACGATCATATCCCCCTGATACATGTCAGGGGATTGTTTAAATAATTTTACCATGCTATGCTCCCACGAAAAAAAGAAGACGTGTATCTCGTTGTTGGGCATGGTTCACGTGGTTCCACGTTCAGGGTCCAAGGTTTGGAGGATGGGGGCTTGCAGGGGCCTAACCTTGAACCCTTGAACCGGGAACGTTGAACCATGCCCATTATTGGATACATTGAATTTAATGGCTGTTACCCGGAGGCCCTTCCTTGATTGTTGAGCTTGTTGTTATCGTCCTGTTCGTCATTTTTATTTCCGCCCTGACCAGTCTTTTTGAGGCGGTATTATATTCTGTCCCCCAAAGTCATGTCGAGGTGCTGGCGAAATCCGGCAAATTTACCGGCCGTATTCTCAAAGGACTCAAAAAGGAGATAGAAAGGCCCATTGCTGCTATCCTTACCCTCAATACCATTTCGACCACCATGGGGGCTGCAGTGGCAGGTGCAACTGCGGCGGCGGTATTTGACGAATACTATTTGGGCTGGTTTTCCGCCTTTTTCACCATTGCCTTCCTTCTTTTTTCCGAAATAATCCCCAAAACCATCGGCGTGGCCCATGCCAAGGCCATCGCCCCCTGGATCGCCTGGCCGCTGCACTGGCTGGTAAAGATTCTTAGCCCCGTAACCTGGCTGCTTCGGATTATTACCCGGCTTATTGGTTCCCGCAACCCGGAGATGATGATCTCTGCCGAAGAAATTCAGGCCATTGCGGCCATGAGTCTTCGGGCCGGCGGTATTGATCCGGAGCAGGAAGAGGTGATCAGGAACATCCTTCAACTTTCCCACAAATATGTACGCGACGTTATGACGCCCCGGACCGTCACCTTTTCTTTAAGCGAACATCTCACCGTAAACGAGGCCAAAAACAGCAGGTCCGAATGGAATCATTACAGCCGCGTGCCGGTGTATGACAAGGACCCTGACGACGTGGTTGGGATCGTCCTGCGTAAAGACGTTTTTTCCTCCATCGCTAAAGACGAGGAACATCTTAAACTCACGGAGCTCATGTATCCTGTCCACTTTGTCCCGGAGTCTGCAACCCTGGAAAAGGTAATGATAAGCTTTCTTGAGCGGCGTCAACACCTCTTTGTGGTGGTTGATGAATACGGTAGCATGACCGGCGTCATCAGTCTTGAGGATATCCTGGAGGAAATCGTGGGCCGGGAGATCATCGATGAAACCGACCCGGCCAAGAACATGCGGGAACTTGCCCGCCACAAACGTCGGGTCCTCGTGGGCAATTAGATGAAGAATCCAGAATTCAGAATTCAGGAGACAGGAGGGGGTTCGCGAGGCTCTCTATTTCTGATT
>CAZDYX010000296.1:0-4111 GCA_964509775.1 uncultured Desulfobulbia bacterium
GCCCCTTCAGGGCGGGTTTGAATGTCGAATATTAGGCCACCCGCACAGGTCGAAATTTTTTCATTCGATTAATTCCAGGGTGCTCTTCCGTTAGTACTTTGAAAAAGGAATGTTCAGCCTATTTTAATAAATGTCAGGGGATAAAACGTCGACAAAGCCGCATCTTCTGAATTATCTTCGGCGGTCAATAGGCAATGTCATTGACTTAAGCAGATAACCCCTCCCAGCCTCCCCTTACCTAAGGGGAGGGGCAAGAAACAGCTCGCTACACTCCCTCCTCTTGATCCAAGAGGAGGATGTCCTGTCCTGCCCCTCCCCTTAATTTAAGGGGAGGCTGGGAGGGGTTATCCGCATACCGTTAAGTCAATGACATTGGGTCAATAGGAGTTGATTTTGCTACCGATGTCCCTGTATGTTGAATTATTCAAGAGAGAATACGAATGAGTGACACCAAGAAACAGGACAGACATGAAGCATCCTGGGATCCCTCCAACCCCGGGGAACTCAACCGTGTTCTGTTTGAAGAAGCCGCTGACGGCATATTCATTATTGACCCTGATGGGCGGTGTGTTGTTGTCAATCCGCGCGGAACCGAATTGACCGGCTATTCCCGCGAAGAACTCCTCGGCATGAACATCACCGACCTTATCCCCCCGGAAGACTTTGCCCGTGACCCGATGCGCATGGACGAGCTTCGGCAAGGCAGGATGGTGACAAACGAGTGTCGCATCCGCCGGAAGGACGGCAGCCTGCTCTTGGTCGAGGTCATCGTCCGTATGCTGCCCGGTGGAAATCTGTTGGATATGATGCGCGACATCACGGACCGCAAGCGGACCGAGTCGGTGTCGGACCAGTGCGCCGAGATGGAGTTGCGGGAAAGCGAGGAAAAATACCGGCGACTCGTCGAGACGACGGGCACGGGCTATTTGATCATCGACGATCAAGGCCGCGTCACCGATGCCAATCAGCAATACGTGCATCTGACCGGTCGGCAGGGGTTGGAAGATGTCATTGGCCATAGCGTTCTGGAATGGACCGCTCCGCACGACCTCGAACGTAACGCGTCGGAGGTCCGTAGGTGTATCGAGCAGGGCTTCGTTCGCAACCTCGAGATCGACTACGTTACCCCCTCCGGCCAGGTCATCCCCATTGAGATCAACGCCACCGTGCTCCGCGCCTCAGGCACCCTTCGGATCCTGGCCCTGTGCCGGGATATCATTGAGCGAAAGCAGGCAGAGGAGGAACGAAAAGCACACATTCGTTTTCTGGAAAGCCTGGAGCGGATCGATCAGGCGATCAAGCTGGAGACGGATGTTGAGCAGATGCTGAGGCATATAATCAAGACGGAATTTTCGATTTTCGACTGCGACCGTGCCTGGCTCCTCTATCCGTGCGACCCGGATGCGCCGTCGTTTCGCGTCCCCATGGAAATCACCAGGCCGGAATATCCAGGCGCCATGGTCTTGAATGTGGACGTGCCGATGTCCCCAGAGTTAGCCCAGAATTTGCGGGAGGCACTGGAGGCGGATGAGCCAGTAACTTATATCGCCGGGACGGAAAGACCCATTAACAAACAGACTACTGAACAATTTGGCGTTCAGTCCCAGATGATTGTTCCGGTTTATCCCAAATTGGGTAAGCCCTGGGTGTTTGGTATGCACCAGTGTTCATATCCTCGCATCTGGACAAAGGAAGAAAAAAAACTCTTTACCGAGATTGCCCGCCGGACTTCCGACGGACTCAGCAGTGTTCTCTTTCTTCGTGAACTGCAAGAAAACGAACAACGATTCCGGTCCACTTTCGAACAGGCAGCAGTAGGAATAGCACATGTTGCCCCGGACGGACGATGGCTGCGGGTAAACCAAAAGTTGTGCGATATCGTCGGATATTCCCGGGAGGAACTTCTTCAGAAGACGTTCCCGGACATCACGTATCCCGAGGACCTGGATGCCAGCATGGAATACGTTCGCCAAGCGCTGGCAGGAGAAATCCCAACGTACAGCATGGAGAAGAGATACATCCGCAAAGATGGCTCACTGGTATGGATTAATCTGACCGTTTCAGTTGTTCGTAACGTCTCCGGCGATCCCACTTATTTCATTGCTGTCATTGAGGACATTGTCAAGCGCAAGAAGGCGGAAGAGGATAAGCAGAATTTGCAGGGCCAGTTGTTTCAAGCCCAGAAGATGGAGTCGGTGGGGCAACTGGCAGGCGGCGTGGCCCACGATTTCAACAACATGCTTGCAGCGATCCTTGGCCATGCAGAACTGGCGATGATGCGGTGCCTCCCCTCGGAGCCGATCCATGCCGACCTCAAAGTGATCGTGGATTCCGCCCGTCGTTCCGCCGACCTCACCCGGCAACTACTGGCCTTTGCCCGCAAGCAGACCGTGGCGCCCAAGGTCCTGGATGTAAACCACACCGTGGCGGGCATGCTCAAGATGCTGCTGCGGCTGATCGGCGAGGACATTGAATTCGCCTGGGTGCCGGGCGCCGGCCTGTGGTCGGTCAAGATTGACCCCTCCCAGATTGACCAGATTCTGGCGAATCTTTGTGTCAACGCCCGGGACGCTATCGTCGGGGTTGGCAAGGTCACCATCGAGACGAAAAACACCGCCTTTGATGAGGACTATTGCGCCGTTCATCCGGGTTTTTCTTGCGGGGAATATGTGATGCTCGCCGTGAGCGATGACGGCTGTGGCATGGGTAAAGAAATTCTTGATCGCCTCTTCGAGCCGTTCTTCACCACCAAGGAGGTGGGAAAGGGCACGGGGCTGGGGCTGGCCACCGTGTATGGTATTGTCAAGCAAAACGAGGGATTCATCAATGTCAACAGCGAACCCGGCAAAGGGACAACCTTCAAGATCTACCTGCCCCGATTCGTGGGGAAAGCCATGGAGCCAACCGCCGAAAGCACGGCGGAAACGCCCAGGGGCCGCGGGGAGACGATGTTGCTGGTGGAGGACGAGGCGGTGATCCTGAGCCTGGGCAAGGCGATGCTGGAAAGGCTGGGCTATACGGTGCTGACTGCCGGCACGCCGGGCGAGGCGCTCCGCCAAGCGAAAGCCCACACCGCTGAGATTAAGCTTCTGATCACCGACGTGGTCATGCCGGAGATGAACGGTCGGGACCTGACGAAATTGATCAACAACATCAAACCGGGGCTGAAATGCCTTTTCACCTCCGGTTACACGGCCAACGTTATCGCGCACCATGGCGTGTTAGACGAAGGCCTGAACTTCCTTCAGAAACCGTTCTCCATGAAAGAGCTGGCGTCCAAGGTGCGCCAGGCATTGAACGGTGAGAACCATTGCGGACCGTCAAGATAATTGCTATATTAAAAAAATCTCGCCAAAGGGGAGTAGCAGAGTCGGCATAAGGCCGATTCCGAACAAGCCAACAATCACGAAGGTTTTTGTTACCTTCTGGTCTGTCTGACTGGGATCCCTTCCGGGTGCAAGACCTTTGGTTACGCATTCATTATGCGTGGCCATTGGAGTTTATGCCACGCACCAGGAGAGGACATGAAACCTTATCTTCCATTTCTGACCGTTATCCTAGTTACATTGCCAGGCATCGCCATTCGGCTTGCCAATATCCATCTTGACCCTCCCTTCATGGCCTTGATCGCCGGATCCGCCATTCTTGCCGCGTCCTTCCTTCTCCTCTGGGCTTGCGATGCCGCCCAGATCGATATCTCCCAGACACTGGCACTGGCGGTTGTGGCGTTGATTGCCGTGCTACCGGAATATGCGGTCGACATGTACTTCACGTGGCAGGCGGGCAAGAACCCCGACAGCGATTATGCCCAATATGCCATCGCCAACATGACCGGGGCGAACCGTCTGCTTATCGGGGTGGCCTGGGGTCTGATCGCCTTGATCTACTGGGCGCGGCACCGTCGCGATGTCCAGGTCGGCGAGGAAAGGCGCCTTGAGCTGTTCTTTCTGGGCGCAGCCAGTGCCTATGCCTTTGTCATCCCGCTCAAAGGAACCCTGGCCTGGTACGACGGTATCGTTTTTATCGGCTTATATGCCCTGTTCATCACCCTGGCCAGCAAACGCCCCTGCGAGGAGGTCGAGATGGTGGGACCAGCCGCGGCGATAGCCCG
>CAZDYX010000296.1:4121-4962 GCA_964509775.1 uncultured Desulfobulbia bacterium
CACGATCAGACGGCGGATGGTAACAGGCCTTTTGTTTCTCTTCTCTGGGGCGGCTATCCTGACAAATGCCGAACCTTTTTGCGAGGGTCTGATCAACACCGGCAAGGCCTTCCAAATAAATGAGTTTCTGCTGGTCCAATGGCTGGCGCCCATCGCCTCGGAGGCGCCGGAATTCATCGTGGCCCTGGTTTTTGCCTGGCGCGGTCAGGCGAGCATGGCCCTCGGCAGTCTGTTGTCCGCCAAACTCAATCAGTGGACCTTGCTCGTGGGGATGATACCGGGTGTATTCGCCCTTTCGCATCAATCCCTTTCGCACCCGATCCCCATGGGAGATTTTCAGATGCAGGAAATACTCCTTACCGCCACCCAATCCTTGCTGGCCGTGGTTTTATTGGCTGCCATGCGACTTTCCCTAAGCGGGGCCTTGCTGTTGTTCTGCCTGTTTGCCGGGCAGCTCATGGGACCATCCGTGGTAAAGGCATTCCCGGTTATGGGGATCGGTTTGGGCGCAGACCAGATCCATTTGCTTTTTTCGCTGTTGTACATAATGGCGACCCTGACGCTCTTTTTGCGGCACCCGGGGCAACTTCCGGGTTTGTACACGGCCCTACGGGCGGAATTCTTCGCCCGGAAGGGCCCGTGACGACACTTTAGTGACTTACGGATTATCTTGTTCGAAAAAACAAAGAAATGTTTTGCAACCTACCGTATTAACGTAATTATTGCGCCATAAAAATAGAATGTCGAATATTGAACAAGGAACCGCAGAATGTCAAAGGAGGACAACCCTGCAACGCCAAGAAAAATTTCATAATTCGAAATTCCTTGTTCGACATTCGAA